>NZ_JBSQYS010000004.1:0-167505 GCF_055140945.1 Sunxiuqinia sp. | reverse complement strand
ATCCGGGTGAAGCAGGTAAGCTTGTACCAGGTATTTCACACCACGAAAGAGGTTGTCACGTTTTAAATCGGCATCCAGCAGCTCCTGTGTTTGCTGCTGTGCCATTTGTTTCGAAATAGACTCGGAAGCCGTTTGTTCGCAAATCGTTAAGGCTTGCTTAAACGGGGCATAAATCAGGACGATGCTTTCTTTTGCGGATGACAGCAGCACATCCAGGCTTTGCCCAAACGACAGCAGCTCCGCATTGCTTAGCCCCGAAAGGTTCATGGTTAAAATCATATTTATCAGTTTTTATGGTTTGTGTATTATTGAGCGGGTGACTCGAAGTCACCCGCTCAATATTAAATTGCTTTCATTTAGTTTAAATGGTATTATTTCACCACCAGTTTCTCAGTCAGCACTTCGCCTTTGTATTTGGCACGAACCACATAAACACCTTCTTTCCAATTCGAAGTATTTAGATCAGTTTCCTTGCCTTTAAGCTTGGTTTTCTTTGCTTTTAGAGTCTGCGACTGGTCGTAGACTTCCAAATCCCACTCTTCAGTGGCAGCATCCAGACTTGCTGTTTCCACGGAAGTAGATTCGATAGAGATGGTGGTTTCGAAAGTGGAGGGGTTGGGAGAGATGCTCATATAGTACCCTCCTCCGGAAACAACAAAATAGTATTGCTTGCTTACCGTATTACCACAAGCGTTAGTTGTAGATACCGAAAATGATGCCTGATTGCCTGAGATAATATCGAACCCAATCACTGAATTGTCAGGATAATAACTTCCCCAGTTGACAACTGAACTTTCGGGAAGCAGTTGCCAGTTAAAAGGAGCTGATGAGCCTTCACTGTCCACACTAACAACCGTTGTTGTTCCACTAGTTATAAAATTCACAGTGTACAAATCTTTCCAGGTCGTTCCCTGTGCATATCGGCCAATAATATCAGGATTTACTGTTATTTCTTTTCGCGGAAGTATGATATCGCCACAACCAGTTGAAATAGTAGCTTCAATCCACCCCGTGCCAGAACCGGAAGAGACAAAAGTACAAGGATTAGAACCTTGAGATGAACTCCGGGAAATATTACTACTCTGATCCCAGCTAATTGTTGCCCCGGGTGGTAAATTATCGACTGAAAAGGAAGCTCCGGAAGAGCAGACTAGAGAGGGGCCGGAAATAGAAAAATTTAATTTGAAGTATTTTAGACTACTTGAGGTATAAGGACAATCATTCCATCTATGCCGGGCAAGAACTTTGTTTCCCCATTTAGAAATGAACCATCCTGTCTCACTTGTTGTAATGGCAGAATGATCATCAGAAGCATAGGAAACTTTCCCGGGATACGGAACGGAACCTGTAACTTCTACATAACTACCATCCTGCCAATAGATATACTCATCTGTATTACCGGGATAATATCCAATCCACCTATTTGCTCCCGCCATCAGAAACATGCCAAGCATAGCCGTGACAATTGAACTTTTGAGTTGTACTATATGTCCCATTAGTTGTTAAAATTTCGGCATTTGGATAAGCGCTGGCATAATAGCTGTCATAATAAGTTTTCCAATAGTCTGAATATTCAGAAGTAATGGTATATGCGACAACATTACTACCTTTAGGCGTGCATACGTCATTTCTATAGTCTTGTCCGCTAATACTTCCAAGAAAAAATATTTGGAAAGCAATTAATAAATTTATCGTGCATTTCATGATTCTATTACGTATTTATAAATTAACTCATCTTCATTTAGTGAATCAAAGAAATCTTGATTGTCAATATTTATACTATTTCCAGAACAATCAAAGGTTGAGTACATGGAAGATGTTAGCCCAAAATCTATAATAATAACATCTTCACCCTCATATTCTTTAATCCAAATATTCTCAATAAAGTTCGTATTTGACGGATCTTTTCCATTATGAATTTTCAAGTTCAGCCAATCCAGTTGGTTTAACGGGTCGTCATATCCACAGGCGCTAATTTCTTTAAGTGGTTTAATGTAGGTGTGGTCCTCCTTTTCACACGAGAAGGCAAAAAAGATGACTACCATCATTAATAATATTTTGGTTTTCATGATCAATTATTTTTTAAATACTTATCTGTTACTTGGTCGATTTGATTTGGTATATCTGGATTGGTCAAAACACCGTAATAGATATAGGGAGATACCTTAGTCATATCAAGTTCGGATTTGAACTTGTCCGAATCGCTCAGAACTATACTGGTAATGGCCAAATAATTCGTTTGAATTCCAGTTGTCTGATACCAATCTGGGTGATTTTTCTTTTTTTCTTTCTTCAGCAAGAGCTCTTTAATGATTTCCTTTTTACCATTCGTATCATTTTTTCTCACCATTAAAGGATGCGAAACAAAAAGTTCAATAAAGGACATGCTCAATACATAGTTTCCTTTTTCCAGTATGGTTCCGTTAGTAGGAATAGCTTCCGGTTCTATTGATTTATATTTCTTCAATAATTCGCTAGGTGCATCATCACGCTCTAAAAGTTCCCTGAAGCCGTTAAAATCGCTTTCAAATTTGCCAAAGCCATCTTTGACGCTGTTAAAAGCAAAAATATCAGGTAGCAAAGGGTAGTTCAAGCATATATCTAACAGTTCCTGAGTATTCAAGGCAGATAACACTTCATCGGGAACTTGACATACCTCAACTTTTTCAGCATTATTTTTTAATGACCTCCATTTCTCACTTCCTGGCTTTACTGGAAAATCCCATTGAGAAGCACCAGTTTGAGGGAAAGCGAGCAGAGGAATAAACAAAATAAAAAATAGAAATGATTTCATGTTTTTTTTGTTTTAAAGTTTTACAATTGAGATTTTGCCGGGCAACCCAGCCTGTCCCGGTAAAGCCGGGAGCTTTTGCGGAAAGAATCTAAGGCGGATGTGGTCTCATGACTTTGGCTTTAATGTTCAATATTTGTTTTTGTTGACCCCTTTATCAATCGCAATTAGCTAACAGATGCTATTCGGTTCCAAACGGTTGCGCCGGGATTTCATGTTAGCCACAACTAATTATAGATCTGTTTCAGTGTGGAAAGGAAACCTCATAATTCAATGTTCAATAACACATTGAAATCTTCGTGCTAATACTTGACATTGGTTCGTCAATCACAGGGGTGAGTTCGTGCGTAAAAACGGGTAGTTTATGAGTTGGAGGATAATATTATGGTCACTAACGACCATAATCTGTTTTGTAATTTAGAATAAATCCGGATAAGTTTCGATGTGGGAGATTACTTGTTTTTGAAGAGATGGGTTCTTATCAGTCATCATCTTTTGTCGTTAAAAACGACAAACAGCAGACCCCTCGTTAACGCTTCGCTCAAAGGGTAAGTTGGAAACTTGAATACGAATCAAATCACTTCCAGCTCTTTCCCTACTTTTATAAAAGCTTTAACAGCCCGATCAATTTGCTCCGGCATGTGAGCTGCCGACAACTGAACCCGGATACGGGCTTTCCCTTTAGGAACTACCGGGTAAACAAATCCAATCACGTAAATGCCTTCTTCCAGCAATCGGTCAGCAAATTTTACAGCCAGTGGTGCATCGTAAAGCATAACCGGAACAATAGCCGTTTCACCCTTCACCAAATCAAACCCGGCAGTTTCCATTTTAGTGCGGAAGTTATCAGCATTCGCCATGGTTTGGTTTTGCAATACGGAAGACGTTGAAAGCATTTCCAACACTTCCAAGGTAGCTCCAACTGTTGCCGGAGCTAATGTGTTGGAAAACAAATAGGGTCGGGATCGTTGACGAAGCATCTCAATAATTTCCTTTCGGCCAGAAGTACAGCCTCCATTTCCGCCACCCAATGCTTTACCAAAAGTGGTCGTAATAATATCAATTTTACCCAGTAAACCGAAGTGTTCAGCAGTTCCTCGCCCGGTTGTTCCAATGTAACCTGTTGCATGCGAATCGTCGACCATCACCAGGGCATCGTATTGATCACACAGCTCAACAATCTCAGGCAGTTTTGCTAAATCGCCATCCATGGAGAATACGCCATCAGTCACCACCACGCGGTATTTTTCCGACTGACTTTCAACCAGGCAACGTTCCAGTTCTGCCATATCCGAATGCTTGTACCGGTAGCGCTGCGCTTTGCACAAGCGAACTCCGTCAATAATCGACGCGTGGTTTAACTCATCCGAAATAATGGCTGAATCAGTTCCCAGCAAAGGCTCGAACACCCCTCCATTGGCATCGAAAGCGGCACAATACAAAATGGTATCTTCTGTGCCCAGAAACTCCGATGTTTTTTGCTCCAGCTCTTTATGAATGGCTTGCGTTCCGCAAATAAAACGAACCGACGAAAGTCCAAAACCCCAATCATTCATCACATCCTGAGCAGCCTTAACAACATCAGGATGGCTGGCCAATCCCAGGTAATTGTTGGCGCAAAAATTCAATACTTCGTTTTCGTTACCAACCTTAATCGCTGCACCTTGAGCCGAAGTAATAATTCGTTCGGTTTTATAAAGTCCCTGTGATTTTAATTCTTCGAGGGTTTGTTGTAAGTCCTGTTTTATCTTGCCGTACATTCTTGTAGATTTTAATAGTTAAGATATTGAAATCCGGGTGTTGACCCTTCATCAAAATAACTGAAAACAAATGAAATAAACAGTGATAAATAACAGGCAGGAATTCGAAGTTCCAAATTCCAAAAAACTAATTTTCGGAACAAGCTGATCTAAATGGCACCTCCTGATCCCCTGAAACTGCTTGTGACAACGATAATCAACTATTTCATTACCCTTTCAATCGGGGGTTGACCACATTATTATACAACGAACCAAATGTGAAAGACAATCCAACTCGAAGCCGATAATTATAGGCTGTAGCCTGTTGCACCTGTTTTGTTAAGATTTCTTCAACGGTAGCTTCGCTTTTCAAGATGGATAAACGGTCGTTAATGATAGAGTATTCGCCAGAGACGTTCAACGAAAGTCCTTTCCAAACCCTGAGATAAAGTCCTGAGTATATCGCAAAACTGTTTTTGTCGAAATCGTGGAAATAGTTTTTTGTCGAAATCGACGTGTATGCAGAGCCCCATTTCTCCTGTACTTTGTAGGCTATGGATAGAATTTGCCGAAAAAGGTCTTCATTAATTTTGTTGTAAATCGTTGTATCCAGATACTCACGTCCGTTATAACCGAGACGATATGAAAATCGAAGCTGTTTTCGACTGGAAAGTTCGTAAGGAAAAAGATTGTATTCAACGGCAGGCAATGCCCAAAAGTCCAACTTAATGTTACTGTAGGTGCTTGATGATATGCCTGAATTCACTCCAACAGCCATGTGGTTTCCAATGCTTTTCACAATCAGGCTTTCAAATGCACGGCTGGTTCTGGTCGCTGTAATTTCCTCTCCATCTGTTTTGTACCAGTCCTCATCGTATCTGCTATCCACATCAAACTCAACTCTCCACTCAGGGGTTATTCTTTCAGCATCAATGGCAAAATCCAGATCAAACTCTCGTTCGGTTTCTTCTCCATGAATATTGGTGTTGCCACGAATGGCGAAAACCCAACTGTCCCACTTGTCTTCATTTTCGATTTCCCCGACGGTATGTTCTCCATTAAACTTAACATCTACTTTCTGCGAACCATGAGCCAGGTAGCGTGCCAACCCAAGTCTTATCACATTGGTATAGTTGTCCCTGATTTCAGAATTGGTTTTGTCTGGCGAAGAAAAATAATAGAGCGTATCGTTCAGTCCTTCAAACTCGCCGGCACCAATAAAATAGAAAAGATATTGGCGTCCGCTTCCCCCTGTCCGTTGCAAAGTACTCAATAAATGGACATTGGCCGCGTCGCTTGTGCGAGAATAATTAACATGTTTTATCTCCTGCCGGATATGGGTCAAATCAATCCCCTCTGTGTCAAAAAAAACGTTGACCTCAATCGGACCTCCATCAGGAATTGAAGACGCAATCATGACTGTTGGGTGGAAAAATATTAAAAACAGAAGAAACAAGGTTGTGAAACTAATTTTCATTCGAATAAGGGTTAGTTGGTTTTTTTTCAAATAGTTAACCATTTGAACTACAAATTTGCAAATACCATTTCAGGAATAAAAGTACCATTAACAAATATTTTGAAATTTGTAAAACCAACCACTTGTCCTGAGAAGCAAAAGTAGCTTTACAGCTCCAATCGGAGTTGCTCGTTCAGCAACCGAAAGGTCATTCGGTGGTGCGAACTTGGCCCGTGTTCTCTAATTGCTTCACGATGTACTTTTGTTGGATAACCTTTGTTTTTTGCCCACTGATAGTGGGGAAAGTCCTGATGAATTTGGTTCATATAATCGTCACGATAAGTTTTTGCCAAGATCGAAGCGGCAGCAATCGGTAAAAACTTACCATCGCCTTTAATGATGCAGTCGTGTGTTATTTCCGGATAAACTGTAAACCGGTTACCATCAATAAGCAGATGTTCCGGCTTTATCCTCAGGTTGGCAACTGCCCGGTGCATGGCCAAAAATGACGCGTTCAAAACATTGATTTCATCAACTTCCTGATTGGTTACCACTCCTACTCCAAAGGCTACGGCCTGCTCCTCAATAATTGGTCGCAACAGGTAACGCTGTTTTTCACTTAATTTTTTAGAATCGTTAAGCAATTCGCTCTCGAAAGTAGCTGGTAAAATTACTGCCGCCGCATAAACAGGCCCCGCCAAACAACCTCTTCCGGCTTCATCGCATCCGGCTTCAATCCGTCCCTCTTTTAAAAATAATTGTAGTGCTTTTGTCTCCTCGATCATCATTTGCTACATTCAACTCATTACAAAATCAGGTGTTCAAACAAATTTGAATGCTTCCCCACAGTTGGTCTGCTGTTTTGTCCCAAGTAAATTTCGTCTGTTGTTTCCGACCTTTTTCAATCAGGTCTGCCCGAAGGTCGGCATCGTTGGCCACCCGGATCATGGCATCTTTAATTTGGCTCACCTCAAACGGATCAGCATAATAAACCGCATTGCCACCAACCTCAGGCAATGAGGTGGTGTTGGAGCAAATAACCGGAATTCCGGCACTCATTCCTTCAATAATCGGGATTCCGAACCCCTCAAAATACGGGACAAAAGTCATGGCCAAAGCAGCGCCCAGCACCTGATGCAATTCTTCAATTGGCAAGCGCCCGGTAAAAACCACATCATCTTTAAAACGCATCCCTTCGTAAGTTCTGGTAATATCACCGGTTTTAAACATTTCACCTCCGGTAATCATTAGTTTAATATCCGAATCTACAGAGGTTCGAAAAGCATCGAAAGCACGCAGCAATCCACAAATATTCTTTCGAGGGTGTAATGACCCGATGTATAAAAAATATGCTTTCCCATTGGTATATTTTTCACGGGCAGTTGCTTTCTCTTCGTCTGAAGTAGCGGTGTATAGCTTGTTTACTCCATTGTAAACCACGTCAACATCATCAGCAGGCACACGGTAGGTTCGGCAAATATCTTCCTTTGAATAATAGGAAACCGTGGCAATACGTTTGGCACGTTTGGCAAACCGGGGGAAAAAATAATTGTAATACTTCGCCGTCAGCCAGGGTAAATCCTTTGGGCGGTGTGCAAAGTTAATATCATGAATAACAGCCAGCTGTTTCACTCGGGTATTTAGCGACAAATAACCATCGGGAGATAAAAACAAGTCCGCTTTGTATTTCCGAAGCACCAATGGGATACGAATCTCAAACCACAAAAGCCACAATAATGGATGTCGGGTTGGTGGTGAAATCACAATTGGCTTCACATTATCCGAAAAAATAAAATCCTCATCATACTTCCGGTCAAAAATAAAAAGAAACTGGTGCTCAGGATGATTCTGAGTGATTCGGGAAAGTGTTTCCTTGGTAAACCAACCAATCCCTTCCAGTTTTCCTTTTTGCAATAGTCGGGTATTTACAGCGATGATCATTCGATTTTCGGATTATTTAGGTTCAATGTGAGAATTATTCTGCCATCATTAAAAAAATAGCCACAATTAAAGTTAAACCGTTTAATAAAAAGCAACTCATAAAATCGGGGGCATTTCAAGTCAAATTTACAAAGTCTGCCTAAAAAATGCTTATTTTTAACCAAATTAATCAGAAAAAGAATACGCCTGTTGAAACGCAAGTTTGTCACAAACCTTTTACTACTCCTTTTCCTGAACCTGCTGATCAAACCTTTTTGGATTTTTGGTATAGACCGAACGGTTCAAAATGTGGTTGGAGCAGAAAGCTATGGGTTGTATTTTTCGTTGCTGAACTTTTCAATAGTCCTCAATATCTTACTTGATCTGGGAATCACCAATTTCAACAACAGAAACATAGCGCAACACAGTCATCTGCTTCAAAAATACCTCAACAATATTGTTGGGCTTAAATTTTTGCTGGCTGTTGGCTACGCAATAGTTTGTCTGATCGTTGCCATGGTCATTGGCTACAACGAAGTTCAACTGCATTTGCTACTCTTTCTGATTTTTAACCAATTTCTGATTTCCTTTACCTTTTACCTACGGTCGAATATTAGCGGACTACACCTGTTCCGAACCGACAGTTTGCTTTCGGTGCTCGACCGAAGTCTTATGATCCTGTTTTGCAGTGTATTGCTTTTTACCGATTGCTTTGGCGGCTTCTTCTCCATCACCTGGTTTGTTTATGCTCAAACGCTGGGCTACCTGTTCGCCGCTCTAATCACCTTTTTTACTGTTTTACACTACACCCGGGGAATCCGCATCAAAGTCGATTTAAAATATATTCTACTCATTCTAAGACAAAGTTATCCGTTCGCCTTGCTGATTTTATTGATGTCTTTTTATAACCGGATTGATTCGGTGATGCTGGAACGCATGCTGCCTGATCCTCTCGGAAAACAACAGGCCGGTATTTACGCGCAAGCTTTTCGCTTATTGGACGCTTTTGCCATGTTTGGGGCATTGTTTGCCGGATTATTGCTCCCCATTTTTGCCCGCATGATTAAACAGCGTGATGATTTGGGGCAGCTCATTCAGATTGCGTTTTTACTGATTATTGTACCTGCAATTCTGGTTGGAGTCGCGGCCAATTTCTATGGCTTCGAAATTATGAATCTGCTGTATCACGAGCATGTTCAGGAGTCAGCACCAATCTTTGGAATTCTCATGATTGGTTTCATCTGCATTGCCACTACTTACATTTTTGGTACCCTTTTAACGGCCAACGGAAGTTTAAAACAGCTCAACTGGATGGCTTTCTCGGGTATGATCATTAATGTAGTACTCAACCTGATTTTGATTCCACAAATACAGGCAACCGGATCAGCTTATGCCAGCTTGGTAACCCAACTGCTAACCGCTGTTGCACAGGTTGCTATTGCTGTTTCTATTTTTAAAATGAAAGTCAACTACGTACTAATCCTGAAGATCACTGGATTTACCTTATTTGCAATTTTAGCGGCAAAACTCAGCTTGTTGATTGATAACTGGGCCATTGGTTTTGCCTCCATGATAATTGCCGGAATCAGTTATGCATTTGTCAGCCGATTAATTTCGCTAAAAGCCCTTTTCCAAATTTTAACCGAAAAGCAAGCATGAAACCAGCATGGAAAAGCTCATTACCAGACAGGAGATTGAATATATGCGAGTTTCAGATGACATCTATAAAAAGTAACCAATTATAGTCAGATGAAACACCGTCTAACACCAAAAGATTTAATTGAAGGCGAAGATTTTGAGTTGCTGGCCGAAGTCGATCACTTACATATCAAGCAATTTATTACCGAGCAAATTGTAAACGAGAAAAAGTTGATCCATCAATATTCGGTTTACCAAATAGCGATGATTGCCCTGTTTGTTTTTCTTCTGGTAAAAGCTATTCTTTCGTATACGAGTGGTATTAGTCAGCCACTTTGGGCAATTGGAGCCTCCCTGGTGTTTTCATTCTCATTGCTCATTATTCTTCACGAATTGATTCATGCAGCCGCTTACCGGTTGGTTGGCACGGGCCAGGTTCAATTCGGAGCTATTTGGCGGAAGTTTATTTTTTATGCAGCCGTTGATCAGGAAGTAGTTGATTATCCTTCATTTCGAATAGTTGCTTTGGCTCCTTTCTTCGTTGTAAAGGTAATCAGTATCGTGCTCGCCCTTATTTTTTGGAGCTCTTCATGGGCATACTTCTTTGTCAGCCTGATGTGCATTCACTCCTTGTTTTGCGCGGGCGACATCGCAATGTTGGCTTTTTACAAACTACACCCCGATAAAGAAATTTACAATTTTGACGACCTCGGCCAAAAGAAAACATTCTTCTATTTCAAAAAAAAGAATTTGCCCAAGTAGATGAGTGTAACCATACAAATAATACTGAGCTAAAAGAGGAAGAAGACGATTTGTGTGAGATTAGATCTACGGAACATGAAGTAACAAAGCATAATAACTCCGAATATTTATTTCACATGAACGATATCAATAATCATAAAATAAGCTTTAATCCGAGAAGGAATGAAGCTAAAGTTCATATGAAAACCAAAGGGAGGGAAAAAAAATCGAAATGGTTGAACAAAGAAGCTCCAAACTCTATTATTATAAAGAGTTGGTTTGAAAGACTACAATTGATTAGTGAGGCATTAAAAAAATTCAACATACCTTACAACTAATCATGACACCGACATTCAACATATAATTAAAAACGCCACTATGAAAAACAAGATTTCTATTTTTGCTTTTGTTCTTTTTGTCATGTTCTCTGCGAACAGTTACGCTCAGTACAACCCATATTCCGATGGTTCGTCATTGTTCACGGTTGGAGTAGGAGCTTCAAGCTGGGGAATTCCACTTTTTGTCAGGTACGAGAAAGCTGTTGCCGATAATATTACCGCAGGCGGCTCTTTATCTTTTCAGTCAAAAGGGGAAACCTATGGAAATAACAAATGGAAACACACCATTGTTGGGCTGAATGCCCGGGGGAGCTATCATTTTAACGAACTCTTAGAAGCACCAGACGAATGGGACTTTTATGGAGGAATGTCGTTAGGCTATTATTTCTGGGATACAAAATATGACGGTGCAGGAGGTTCATATACCTACTCTGGCTCTGGAAGCGGAGGACTAGGCATTGGACTTCATCTGGGAGCACGTTATTTTATTAAGGACAATATGGGCATTAACCTTGAGTTAGGCGGCGGTTCGGTACTCGCCGGTGGTACAGTTGGTGTAACATTTCTACTCTAATTGAACTCAAATTGACCTTAATTGGTGTTAACAATAATCTTTAAAAAAGATTACAACAACTGACACATACTGAATAACCTGGGTTTGATATTCATATCGAACTAAGGTTATTCTGTTTATACCGTAAAATCCTTCTTTTTTTTGATTTCTGATAGAAGGAAACGGCGGCAACATCAATTATTTCGTTACTATTTGCTCTACTTCTCCGGGATAAACAGAACAAGAATCTATTCCAATCATTAAGATTTCAAACCATATTGTAATGGTATTTATAAAGTGATTGTCTCCGCTATTAGCGCCGGCTATTTTATTCCGAAAGCTACAACTCAGTCAACAAGGACTATCGCTGCTATAACACCCCGTTTTTTCATCGTTTCTTTTTAATCGACGTATAAGCAAGCCGAAAGTTGTGTCATCAAAATATAAAATTTTAATCTATCCCAAAGTTTTATGCACAAACTATCTATACTCCCCTTAAATTCTATTTGATATCTTGTATCACTATTCAGAGTAAGAAAATAGATTGGAATAGTCATGACGAAAAAGTGATTGAGTAGAAGAAGTCAATCTTCCTTCCTGCCAAACAATTTGCGGCGAATATATGTGGCGAATAACCCGGCAATAAAGGCCAGTAGCGGAAGCATAACTTTATCAAGCACCCAGGAAGGATCATTTTGGATGGTATCCCACAAACGGGTCCACAGGGTATTTTGATTCACCTTGACCTGTATTGTAATAGTTTGTGGCGAAACAAAGTTGCTCCACGAGCTATTGACGTAGTTTTCAATTTTGATGGTTAATTGCTTTTCTCCAGGCGTTTGAGGTTCCACTTCCCAATCGAAATATTGAGTCTGTCTCTTTTCAAAATGGCAGTAGTACACAGCATTCTGGCTAATAAGCTTAAAGTCTTCGGGATTAAACACCAGAGTTACCCGCAATGAATCGCTGAGCTGAATATCGTGTATTTTAGAATCATTCGCGGCTTGGCTTTCACTAATTCCCATGCTCTTCCCAAATTCCTGAATGGCCTTACTTTCATCGATCTGTTGTTTCACCAACGCCATAACCCGTTCGCCCCGATGTTCCATCATTGAATCGGACGCATAAACCATCATTTGACCATCATACACCTGACTCCGTGGTATCGGGTTCTTTGCCGGTATACTTGTACTCCCTGTTGGATTCCCCACATTCGGCTTCCAAATCCCAACAGTTGAGGGGCTCTGCGATAAAACTTTATCGTTTACCGATTTTGACATCGGCTTTTGCGCTTTCGCAGGCGGAGGCGGAGGTGGTGGTGAAGCTGGCGCCATGACATTCTCTTCCTCCATAATTGGTTCCGGGATCTGCTCGGAGTCTGGAGAATCAGCAACAGCATCAGTCGCTTCAACAGGAGCAGTTGCCTGCTTTTCCGAGCTTGGAGAACAACATTCAAACAAAATGAACACAAACAAAATCAGCACATACACCCTGCTGCCGGGTTGATTGATATATTTCATAGTCAGAAGCTAAAAGATAACTAAAATGCAATTGTTTCTTACTACAAGTTACAAAATAGCTAACTGGAAGTCAATTCCATATCAGCAACATACAAAAACGAGTTGATCGAACATTGAATTTAAGATCTTTTTTTCGTAAATTGAATAATCTTATCGGTGAATCACTTCACCAACGAAACCAAAATCAACCTAAATCCATGGTTCTTGCATGAGTCTTTTAGGCCTTTCCCCCTATTTATCCACTCTAATTAACTCGAAAACTAATAAATCATGGAAACACAATTTATCGATTTACACACTCACCCGGCCATTAAGCCAATGGGTAAAAGTTTTAACAGTCAAGCTGGCATCAATAGTTCGAATCGCAACCGACAAAATAGCCTCTGGTATACCGATGCTCCTTCTTTACTCGACAAGCTAGCCAACATTACCACCTCCTTAACCAAATTCAGACAGGCCGATTTTACGACATTGGCAAAGGGCGGTGCGCATACCATCATGGTATCGCTTTGTGGCTTGGAGAAAGGTTTTGTAATGACCAAGATAGGTACGCAACTACCGGGCGACTTACTCAACAACCTGGTAATTGGTATGGGCAAAAAAAGAATTGACTATGTCCAGAAAATGGATAACTACTTTACCGATCTGGAAATGGAATACCAATTTTACCGCCAACTAGATGGGCAGAAGCTAAAAATTAACGGACTTTGGCATCAATATAAAATTGTATCGTCGTTTGCCGAGCTGGAGACTGACACCGAGCCGGATATCCGAACGGTCTATATTATTCTGACCATTGAGGGTGGCCACGTGTTTAACACGGGCTTGCAGCGAATGAAAAAAACGGCTTCATCGACCGAAGTACTTGCTAATGTTGAGCGGGTAAAAAAATGGGATCACCGACTTTTCTTCATGGGGCTGACACATCATTTTGACAACGAACTGGTTGGTCATGCAAAAAGCCTGAGTGGCATTGTCAGTAAACTTTGTGACCAAAACGACCGCATGAATGAAGGATTTTCAGACTTGGGCTGGCAGGTTCTAAAAAAACTGCTTGACAACACAGATGGCAAGCGCATATTGATTGACCTGAAACACATGAGCGTAAAGGCCCGGGAAGAATACTACCATTTCCTTGAGCAGGAGTTCCCGGACGAAATTATTCCGTTGGTTATAAGTCATGGAGCTGTTACCGGTTTTCGATCGCGTCGCCAGTTGGTGGAGGATGATCTCTTCAACTACGGCAAATTTCAGTCTAACGACATCAATTTTTATGACGATGAAATATTACGGGTCGCTCAATCGGGCGGAGTATTTGGGATTCAATTTGACGAACGACGGGTAGCCAGCAAACATGAGTTGAAGAAAAGTGGCCCATTTCTAAGTCGTCGAAAAATGCTGTTTCACAAATCAAAACTACTCTGGAACCAAATTGAACATGTTGCTTGGGTATTGAACCGACATGGTCAATTTGCCTGGGGCATTCAGTGTATAGGTTCTGATTACGATGGAATGATTAACCCCCTTAATGGCTTTTGGACTGCTGAAGAAATGCCACTGTTTGACAGCTACCTTGAAAAGCATGCCTTTAACTTCCTCAATTCGGAAGGAGCCCAGTCACTGAAAGAATTCAATAAAATAAAGGCTTCCGACATTGTTGATCGATTTATGAAAGAGAATGCTTATGAATTTATGAAAAGAAATTTTTAACACCTAACTGATTCAATAGTACCCATGAAAAACCCCTTGTCATACAAAATCAATTGTATTCAAGGGGTCACTAACTTTGGAAAGATATTTATGAAAAAAAACGTCTTAAAATCAATCTATTAATTGCCCGTTAACTTCAAGCTGGTTAATGGTTAATCCATCAAATAAATCTTTGTTTAACTCACCATTTTCAGCCGTAATTGTAACGTGATCAAAAGTGAAGTTTTTGAGCAAATCGTATTCCGTAACACTAATGTCTGCAAATATTTTGCAGGTCAAATCAATATTCCGAAATGTAATGTGATTGGCTTGCGACAATGGTTGCGTTTTATGTCCTTTCAAATCAAAAAACTGAGTCCAGGGCTTGGCATAAATCAGTCGTTGCGCTCTTCCAGTAACGTTTTCAACCAGAATATATTCGTATAGCTGCGGGGTGTCGGGGCGGTTTTTCAACCACAACACACGCGAAGGTCCATCAACAGTACAATCGCGAACTATAATATTTCGGTTGTGAATAGATTCACTACCACAAGTTACTGCAGAATGGCAAAAGCCAAACTCACAGTTCTGGATGATAATATTTTTATTGGGTCCGTTATCCGGATCTTCGTCAGCAGTTGGCCCTTTGCCGCCTTTTAAAGCAACGGCATCATCATTCACTTCCATGTAACAGCCATTTACAAGAACGTCTGAGCACGCATCAATATCGATGGCATCGGTACTTGGTGCTTTAATTGGTTTTGCAGGCGAATAAATATGAAGATCGAGTGCCTTTACCCGATTGCACTTGTACAGGTGGGTTGTCCAAAATCCGGAGTTGTGAAGTTTGACGTCCTGCAATTGCACATCGTTACTGTGTTGAATAAATACCAAACGAGGTCGCGAGACTTCCAGGTTCGTACAATCAGGGTTTTCAGCACGTCGTTGCCAAAAAGCCTTCCAATAGTTGAGGCCATTGCCATCGATTGTACCTTTACCTGTGATTGTAAATCCGTCAACGTTGTAGGCATTCACCACTGCCGGGAAATAATCGATGCTCTGCCCCTCCATGCGCGAAGGCATTTTAGGAAAATTTGAGATATCATCTGAGCCAAACAAAATAGCGCTTTCACTTACATGTAAGTGTGTATTTGGTTTGAAAAAAATTGCCCCTGTTAAAAAACGACCTTCAGGAATTACAACCACACCTCCGCCACTTTTGGCAGCTTCGTCTATCGTTTTTTGGATGGCTTCGGTATTTAAGGTTTCACCGTCGCCAATAGCTCCATGATCGGTTATCACAAATTGAGCTCCTAAAGCTATTACATCAATCTTGGTTGTATCCCTAAACCAAGCAGGAATTTCAGTTCCATCAGGAAATTGTTCTGCTGTTTTTTTTTCAGGAGAAGAACAAGACGCCAGCTGAAGTATAAGTGCCAGCATCATCAAATAGGTCATTGCTTTCATTTTATTAGTCAGTCTATGTTTCACTTTTATCAACCACAAAAATGAGAATTCCCTGGCTAACAGACATGTAATTTTGTACGCAACACCTCGGGCAAACTGTTTTTTCGTTAAAATGAGACTGCCCCTTGCTTGAAAAAGCAAACGACATGAATGAACGGCTAATAAGAATCTGTTCAGAAAAAGGCATAAAAAAAGCCTGCACATTTTACAGTACAGGCCGGGTTGTTAGTCTGGTCCAGAGACTAACTCTAGCTATCAAAAATCTACTTGGCTACATTTCATTAATCATTTGATATATTTCGCCCCATCCGGGTAACCCTCCCACATTACGATCGTCAATAAACAGGTCGCAATGAATTTTCCGAGGAGCATTTTCATCAAACTTTTCTTCAGGGAAACTTTTGTTTATGGCATAAAACTCAATCCCCTTCGACTCACAAAAATCCACAGCTTCATTGAGTAATTCATCTGTTCGGTAAGTCCATAAGATCAATCGATGTCCTTCCTCCTGAAGTTTCTTAAGTGTCATTGTGGCAAAAGGAATTTCCTTGCCAATTTTTGGGTATTTATGTTGTACAATTGTTCCATCAAAGTCAACTGCTATAATCATATTCTATTTTACTATTTGGATGATGAGAAAGTTGGGAGAAACCACTAACTATGTTTTCAACTTACTCTATATTATTATTTTCAAAAATTAAAAGAAAAAAGCAAGGCGATCCGAAGATCACCTTGCCTCAGAATAAAAGTAAAGAAATCATCCAGCGTGACTAGGACTGGAATTAAAGTAGTAACTACCACTTTTCTTTTTAAAACTATAGTCTGCTCCATATGACCCAGCATGGGCATGCTTGGAGAGGTTAATACCGTTCAAAATAATCCCCGCATTATTCATTGATTTTTTCTTATGAACATGATCAATAAATTTGATCTCACTTTTTTTACTGAAGTCTTGTCGGGTTACAAATAGGTTAATGTCGACTTTTTGTCCAATGATAATACCATCGGAAACAAGTGAAATAGGAGGATTATCAAAAACGATATAGTCAAATCGTTCTTTTGCCCGTTCAATTAACTCGTCAAACTTACCATTCTCTAATAATTCAGAAGGGTTTGGCGGAATAGGACCGGCAGAAACAAAATACAAGTTATCCACCCGGGTTTGTCGTAAAATGTCATCAAAAGAGCTAAACGCTGTTAGGAATGTACTTAGCCCTTCTTTGTTTTTATATTTTAATCGAGCGTGCAAGCTTGGCTTTCGCATATCGCAATCGATCAACAATACCTTTTTATTATTTATCGCAATCATTGAAGACAAGTTCGCAGCAGTAAACGATTTTCCTTCGCCAGGAATCACTGAATTCACGCCAATAACTATAGTTTCATTCTGATCTTTCTTTTTTATAAAATTAAGATTGGTGCGCAACTCACGATAACCTTCTGCAATCGCTGAACGTGGATTATCAACGGCAGTTAAAAACTCACTTCCTGAAGTCGCTGTTGATAGAACAATATTTCCAACAACCGGAATATCGCTATATTCCTCAATATCGTCGGCTGAACGAATACGATCGTAGTAATAAGATGCGACCACAATAATCATAAAAGGAATCATCAATCCTGCCAATATCCCAATTGCTACATTTTTAATTAAATAAGGTCCCATATATGTTGCCAATTTAGGATTTGCAGAATCCAGCACCTTTGTATCTGCAACATTTGAGGCATGGGTTATAGCTGCTTCTGCTCTCTTTTTTAATAGAAAAGTATATAGCTCATCGTTTAAATCTAACATGCGTTTCATGTTAATCATTTCCTGCTCTGTTTTTGGATATTTGGCAAGCTGTCGATTAACTTTCTCAATCCTCCTATCAATACCTTGAATTTGAACGATCGCATTATTAATTAAATTCCGAAGGTTTTCTTGCAGGTTGCGTTTCACCATCTCTATCTCATTCTGAATGAGGATCAATTTCGGGTTTTTTTCTTGCGCTGTATAAGAAATAACCTCTCGATTTCGATACAAGTCGCTCAATCGAACAACTAAATTATTTAAAGACTCGTCAACAATACCAACAACTGAGGGAGCTACCACTTCCTTCATTTTATCCTTGTCATTCAGATATTCCTTGAGGTTGCGATAATAATCCAAGTGGCTCTGTATGGTTGATTTTTCAGTATCAAGATCTACAAGTTGGTTCATAATGATACCACCTTCCTGATTCAAATTAACAATTTGGTTCTTTGATCTGAAGCTTGTAAAATTATTCCCTGCTACTTTTAAGGTATCGACAACATCCTTTAACTGAGAATCGATGAAGTTAATCGTTGTTGTTGATTTATGATTCTTTTCTCTCAGCTCATGATCTATGTATACCCGACTTAGTTCATTTAAATAATCTGCTGCTTTTTGTGGAACACGGTCGAGCATAGACAAACCGACTAAGTCTGCTTTCATCTCAGGATCAACTTCTCCGACACTTAACCTGTTCATATAACTTTCCACCTGACTATCAAAGTTATTGAAGACGAAGAAAAATTCGTCTCCTCTTTCTGCAAACTCAGGATACAAGGTGAAATTAAAGTACGTATTTGAAAAAGGCTCGCCAAAAGTTGCTCTTTTAGTGAAATCTACCTCAACCTCGCGACCTGCAATATTTTTGTTTGCATTCACTGTAATCTGATAGGATGTGCTATCAATCATTTGTATATAAATAGGAATTCCTGTCACGTTTACTGATTGCCTATCATACCTAACATCAAAAGGCTTTTGAGGATAAATTTCAGATTCTCTAAACATGAGTTCTTCAAACCAGGAAATTGACCAATCTAAATTCTCTAAAACCTGCTTGTTAATTTGATACGAAGTAATTATACCAATTTTGTTTTGGAGCTTTGTATTCCCCTGTCGTCCTCCCGCAAAAGGTAGATCAAGGGTCATCTCTGCCATATTATCAGATTCGATCAAAAACAAGCTGCTAAGCTGGTAAGTTGGAGATTTCGTTTGTGTCAAAAAGTAACCAGTTCCAGCTCCAATAATACAGGCAGCGGCAAACCAATACCATTTACGAAAAATCTTATAAATAAACTTCTTAATTGCTAATTTATCCTGTTCCTCCAACAATGTCGAAGAAAATGTTTCTTTAGTCATCATTTCTATGTCTTTACTTTTATTCAACAATTGATATTGCTTGTTAACAACTTCGTCCTAGCCCCAGAAGTAATTAACAAATAGGATTATCGTAGTCAACGCTCCCGTAAAAATCGTGTAATATGAAGCGTTCAACTTCACATTTTTCAACTGTTGAGGCCGTACTAATACAACATCGTTTGATTGTAGATAATATGCGTCAGAAGTTAATACTTCGCTATCAGTCAAGCTAATTTCATAGGGTACAATTTTATCTCCTTTTTGTCGGAGCACAATAACATCTTTAATTTTTGCAAAGTCACTTGCTCCTTTGGCCATTCCAATAGCTTCAAGTATCGTGAGTGTATTGTTATAATTGTAGTATACTCCAGGCGAATTCACTTCCCCTAATACGCTAACCTTAAAATTCAGCAACCTTACCTGGATGTCAGCGTCTTTTAAATATTCTTCTGCTCTTCGCCCAATCTCTTCTTTAGCTTCTTTTAAGGTTCGTTCAGCAACATAAACTGACCCAATAATTGGTAAAGTTATTTCTCCATGACTATCTACCTGATAACCGTAAATATGTTGACCAACCTGCGACGAGTATAGATTTGTTTGCCCTACTCCTCCTCCCTCACCCGAAGAGAACATCGCGTTTACTTCCGGGTTAATCGTTTTGACACTAACATACAGGTTGTCGTTTGACTTGATCTTGTAGTCCTCCTCAGGACTTTTTACTCCATCTAATGCAACTTTATCTTCCAAATCTCTGAAAAAATGCGTATTTCTTTTTGAGACACAAGACGTCAGTCCAGTCAAGACTAACAAGAAGATAAGAGTGCTTTGTCTACTCTTAATTCTGTGATACATACTTTTACTCTTTACTTTTATACTTACAATTTAGTCTATATATTGAAATTGAATTTCAACATTACTACTTTCCTGTTCCTACAAATACAACTTTGACCGTTTTAAAAATCAACACAAGATCTTTCGTTAAAGACCAGTTGTCGATGTATTGCATATCTAACTTCATCCATTCTTCGAATTTGATATCATTCCTACCTGAAACTTGCCAGATACAAGTAATCCCCGGCTTCATGCTTAGTCGTCGCACTTGCCAGCGTTTGTATTTCTCGACTTCAGCGGGTATTGGAGGTCTTGGACCAACAACAGACATCTCTCCACGTAAGACATTGATAAACTGCGGAAGCTCATCCAACGAAGTTTTCCTTAAAAAATGGCCAACTCGAGTCACCCTTGGATCAGAAGTTATTTTAAAGACGGGGCCCTCCTGTTCATTTTGTCCCATCAATGACGCTTTTAATGCCTCAGCATTCACAACCATTGTCCTGAACTTATAACATCCGAATCGCCGTCCGTTTAAACCAACACGCTCCTGCTTAAAAAAAACCGGTCCTCCATCACCTAACTTAATTGCAATAGCAAGAACCAAATAAATTGGACTAGAGAGAATGATTACAAACAAGCTAAAAAAGAAATCAAATACATTTTTCAGTTTTAACGCAATATAATCATTGGGAGTGCTCATATAGCTAACGAAAGGCTTTTGACTAACTAATGAAACAATGGTCTTTGCGCTCCTTTTACCTGTCAATTTTGATATCACACCAGTATAATGATGGAAGCTTACTCCAACTTCATTACATTCTGAAATAAACCGGGTAATTTCATCATGATTGTAATCAGAATTGCAATACATGACTTCGTCAATGGTTTCTCTATCCAAAATTGCTTTGAGGTTACTTCGCTTGGGTATAACATTATACCGATCTTGATACTTTTCCTTAACAAGCTTGCTACTTGTCATTATAGCACGAATACTGTACCCCCAATCCTTTCGATGGATAGTCTCCTCAATATAATCAATTGCCTCCTCGTCAACAATCATCATAGTCTGGCGCATACCATATCCCCTACGACGTAAAAATCGCATTAGAGTAAGAAAGAAATACTTAAAGAAGGTTAAAGCAACCAAGTTTAAGATTCCGAAATAGGAGATTATTAAAAGCTTCTCAACAGAAAAATTTGAAATAACGTTTACCGCGAACAAAACGCCCATACCAATTGATATCGCTTTGAAATTTGCTTTAAACTGATTTGCGTAGCTTGATTTTCGAGAAACGTCACCCAACCCAAATTGATCCAAAAGGAGGAACCATAAAAGAGCAATGACAACCAAGTTGTTTTTCAACTCACTAACATGATCTACTGTAATCAAATCAGAGGAAGAATCAAGCCACCAAATCAAGGTATAACACCCCATCGTAAGCAGTACCTGTATAATGATACTTATTTTTTGAATCGCATATTCTCGTTCGTGTAACATAGTCATTTTTTAAAGGGAATTAAGTTATCTCTTGTAAAAAGAGTATTACAACTTATGTAGTCAAAACTTGATGAAATCATCAATAAATTTGAATACTGGTGTGAGAGATTTGGTAATCATTAATCATTAGATCTCTATTTTACTTCGCATACCTTCCAATTAACTCACATTTTATACTTTCTGCTAATTTGAAAGTTCTATGAAATTTATAATCCAAATATCCAATTAGTAAATGCTCAAAGCAATGGGTAATTTCACGTAAAATTATCTACGTGCTGAATCAAAGTCCTTTAACATGGGTGAGGCTTCCGATAAAATAGGACCGGGGGACACTAAGAGATCAATCTAATCAGCTGAGCGTAACTCGAATTCACCATCAAAGACAGACAAGTAAACTTGCCTAAAATCCAAGTTAAAGAGCTTCTACCTATGAAGTAGAAGCTTGAAAAAATCATCAATAATTTGGTATTCCAACTAGATCTTTATCCGTACTATTGCCAGAAGTAAAAGAAAATTTATTTACGCCCAGAAGCCTTATGACTGAATGCTTTTATTCGCTGTTCCTCACCTTTACTACATATTAGCAACACGTTATTCGATTCTACAACTATATATTCGCTAAGCCCCTGAACAACGACCACTTTATCTTCAGGAACATGTATAATATTATTTGAGGTTTCATACAAGTACGCATTTTCTGATGAAACAGTGTCCCCGCTATAATTTCTTGCTGATTTTTCCCAAAGTGCAGACCAGGTTCCCAAGTCAGACCAGTCAAAATTGGCTTTCTGAACATAGAGGTTATTTGCCTTCTCCAACAGACTATAGTCGATTGAAATACTTTGGAAGGTTGGATACACTAAATCTATAAAGCTTTGCTCCTTATCTGTGAAATAAAGCTCTTCGCCGTTTTGAAATACGCGGGCCATCGCCGGCATATAAGTTTCAAAAGCTTTAATAATTGTTTTCACCGACCATAGAAAAATACCCGCATTCCATAAAAAATCGCCCCTCTGCAAATACTCTTTGGCCGTTTCAACATTCGGTTTTTCTTTAAATGCTTTAACCTTTCCGACTTCATCATCAGATCTCTCCATCTGGATGTAGCCAAACCCGGTTTCAGGTCGATGAGGTTGAATTCCAATTGTTAATATTGCATCCTTGTCTCTCACAAAACTCAAGCCTTTTTCTAAAGCTCCTTGAAATAACTGTTTCTGTTCAATTAAATGATCTGACGGAGTGACAATAATGTTGGCATTCGAGTTAAGCTTGTTAATTTTATAACTCGCATAAGCAATACAAGGTGCCGTATTTCGCATCACCGGTTCTGCTAATATATTCGAATCCGGAATTTCGGGGCATTGACTTTTTACAATATCAATGTATTGGTCTGATGTTACTACATAAATATTTCGTCTGGGACAAATCTCATCAAACCGCTCAACGGTATGTTGAAAAAGGGTTTTTCCGGTACCCAACATATCTAAAAATTGTTTGGGCTTCCGCTCGGTACTCACCGGCCAAAAACGGCTACCAACCCCTCCTGCCATAATAATTACAAAAGTGTCGCTTTTCATTAATTCTTGCATTAAATTTAAAATTATTGGATATCAGCAATCTGAATTTCCTTCGTATTTGAATACCACTGACACAGTTTATCAATTCCATCCTTTATATCAACAGGTTGGTTTCATCCAAGCTGATGTAGTTTCGATGGATCGGTTCGTTTTCGCCTTTTAGCATCCGGTATTGAGGAATTTAACACCAGCTACTTCCACATACTCCATGGTCTTTTAATTGGCGATGCCAAATCCTTGATGCTCACACCCCTCGACACCGATATTCACATGCCTATTTTCTATGATAAACATATAACATCTGCCTTGTCTTTACGCTCTTAGATAAAAAAACGCCAAAAGAAAAGACTACACCCACCTCTGTGGATGTAGCTTACTCTTTCAGCTAATACTCAGCGTGGACTATATAATTTATTCGTAGAAATTCATGATGCGATATCCCCTATTTTTCAGGGAAGATTCATTTTGAAAGAAGTTGACATCCGATTTGATCATAATATCAGCGATCAACGCTTTCAAGCCACATTTTAGATTCCTGCCTAAAACTTCTTCTTAAGACTTGGTTGGATTCACCAATCAACAAGTCAACTTTAGCAGGACGGAAATACATGGGATCAATTTTACAATCTCAATATTTCCTTTTTCGATCCTAATTTTGACATCTTCGAGGTATTCCTAGCTAAACTGCCCACCAAGGCGTTCTCATCAATGCGGGTCAGATGCCCAATTTCATCAGCTCCCTGCCCTTTGGAATCCAAGCTCAACCCCCACCTCTTCGCAAGCTATAACAATGAAATTGCAAATCGTTGTGGATTGCTGATTATCATTCGTTTAATTCTTTAGAATTGGAATTCATTCGGTCATTGAAGTATATTTAGACCATACACATCTCAACTATTATTGATTCCATACCTTCCAAGGAGCCTTTCCCTGGTTCCATAATTCTTCAAGAAAATGTTTGTCTCTCAATGTATCCATCGGTTGCCAGAAGCCTTTATGCCGATATGCAGCCAGTTTATCCATCGAAGCAATCTGCTCCATTGGCTCTCGCTCCCATGAAGTTTGGTCTCCTTCAATAAAATCAAATGCTTCCGGTTCTACGACAAAAAAACCACCATTAATCCATGCAGAATTCTCACTACCTCCATTAGGTTTTTCCCTAAAATTGTCAATTTTATTAGAATCTCCAGCAAGCTTAAATGCCCCAAACCTTCCCGGGGGATTTATGGCGGAAAGAGTCACATATGCATTTTGCTTCTTATGAAAGGCGATTAGTTCATCAATATTAATATCAGAAACGCCATCACCATAAGTTAATAAAAATGGTTCATTGCCAACATAATCCCGAACTCGTTTAATGCGTCCACCGGTCAACGTATCTTGTCCTGTATCTACTAATGTAATTTTCCACGGTTCAGCGTGATTTTTATGGTATGTCATCGAATTACTTGCAACATCAATCGTTACATCTGACCGATGCATTAGATAATTGGCAAAATACTCCTTAATGACGTAACCTTTGTATCCACAGAGGATGATAAAATCATTAAACCCATATTGAGAGTAAATCTTCATGATATGCCAAATAATTGGTCTTTCACCAATTTCGACCATTGGCTTAGGCTTGACTGTGGTTTCCTCAGAAAGTCTTGTTCCAAGACCTCCCGCTAGTATTAAAACTTTCATATTTGGATTTTGCATTTATTTATTTCACTCGAAATTAATACAGACACACAAGGCGGACGAATTAGTGTTTATTTATCAACTACTACACTGGAGTCTAAAATCTCAACCTCCTTCATCGAAATCTCGGTGTGTAAACAATATCCCAAGCTTTGAAAACGAAGAACGATTCTAGTCTTTCCACGAATTTCTACAATCTCTCCGAGCACATCTTTCAGCAAACCATTTTTCACTCTAACTTGAGTTCCTTTAGTGATCTTTTCACGTGTCACATTTAATTTGTCGTTAAAATTGTCCACGATTTTCCTTAACCCCTCAATCTGATTTTCAGGGATTGTAGCAGCTCTGCCTCCAAAAGTAACATAACTCACCGCCCCAATATTGTTCAAAACGCCAAAATACTCGCGGTTACTCACCTTAACAAAGAGATAGCCTCTAAGCAAAGGTTCTTCTACCACTTTTATGCGGTCGCTCCATTTACGTCTTTCAACCTTCAGTGGTAAATAGCTTTCAACTCCGCTGTTAAACAAATCTTGATGTAGCTTTTTCTCATATCTCGAACGGGTATACAAAGCGTACCAATTATAGTCTGAGTTTATGTGCTCCATGTTTCATTGTTTTTTTATACTCTTGCAATTTAATCAACCAGAATTCTCATCTTCCCTATACATAATATCGTGTGAAGCTGATACAGCTTCGCCCCTTGCATCACAGCCGGACTCAAACTAGTCCTTAATGCAATTAGCATTGAAGAGAGAAAAACAAGTTGATTCTACGCAACTTCGCCACTCCACTCCCATAGGGGACAACTGACAACTTGCATGCAATCGATATTTCAAATATCACATTAGGAGCTGCACAAAGCAATGGGTAATTTCACGTAAAAATAGAATGAGCCTTTAGTGAATGGCTGTTCAGGATGATAACATCCATTGAATCACCAAGCAACGAGGAACGTATAGCCAACGCTAATGAATTCGACACAGCGACAAGTGAAACGATTGAAAGACCTTATATCCAATGATACACTTCACGATTCTCATTTCGAACAATCGTATTTCTCTTTGGAGCTCTGGTATAGATGAGCGATGTATTATTTAGAATCCAATACTTAATCAATGTAGAAATCCCATCTATTAGGCATTTCATCCATGGCTATTTCTAAATAGACCACATACTTAACCGAACTTGACTACTTATTCTATTTTTTTCCACATCTTTGCCAGCGTAGATTTGTGCATTTGAGTGTGTGTATTATAACTGCTGAACAATAACAATCATAAACCCATTACTCGTTTTAAAGTGTTGAGGCTAAGTTAGTCTTTGTGGTGTTCTTATGTTTTTTTGATTATTAATTGATTTTAAAACATATAAGCATTGAATAGCAGCCTTCCAAAGCTTATTTAGTTTCATTATAAATTACTAGTATTCTTTGAATTAACTATGAGAGTTCCAAAATAATTCTCATTATTGTAATGCCAAATTTGAGCGTGTTTTTATTATCGTGAAGAGGACTTTGTGTGTGAGGGAAATAATAACAACATAAATCAAATTGAACATTGAAAAATTATAATCAATTTTCTAGCGAAATAGTTTTAGGAATATCTAAGCCTAAAAGGTATAGCGTTGCGTTTTTGAAAAACTCATATCGCCTGTACCTTAGATTTAACAACAAACAGAAAACTATTTTTAAACGGTCAGGTAATTCTATCGGCCGTACTTATAACAAAATTCGTAATTCTCCAGAATTCTCAAATGAATTCCATTTGGAGATATTGAGAGTCTACCTGATTTTTATGAAAATATGCACAATAAGATCCTTCAGAATTCCTGAGGATTTGTGTAGTGCATTTCAATACTTAATTCAATCCCCCCTACACAGCATATTCATAGACAACATTTCAATAGCCAAGGAGATCGGGATCAATTCCCTACCTAACAAACCTTTTATTGACATTGCTGTCGGAGAATCCGATCAAGAATCACTTTATTTTTCAAGTGATAAGTCAGAAATCATGAGTTTATGACACTCATCTAATACCAAATTTTACCAAGTCATATAAATAGTTAGAATTTAAATAATAAATACGCAGAGAGATGGAAAAGTTGAGAGAGATTTTATTTATTATTATGTTGTTGCCTATAAGTCTATTTGGGCAAACAACTTACTACATTAGTAGTAGCACTGGAAACGATTCAAATGCAGGCACAAGCACAAGCCAAGCCTGGAGTTCATTAAACAAAGTAAATGCACAACAGTTTAGTCCCGGAGATCAGATTTTCTTTAAAAAAGGAGATTCATGGGAAGGCACTCTGAAACCTAACTCGTCAGGGACTGCAGGAAGTCCGATTAAGTACGGAGCTTATGGGGTTGGGGAGAAGCCCAAACTATTAGGATCTGAGATTGTTACTGGATGGACCTTGCACAAAGGCAATATCTATAAAGCAAAGGTATCAAATACAGTTAAACAAGTATTTTTCAATGATGCAAAAGCTAATATAGCAAGATCGCCTAAAACTGGTTTTCATTACCCAACAACTATAACAGATCAAACACACATCACATCTAGTACTCTTGATCCAAGTATCAATTACAGCGGAGCTAATGTTATAGCAAGGTCAGTACGATGGAGATTTTACGGAAGTACTGTCGCATCAAGCAGTGGTACTGACCTAGTGTTAAGTGCGGGCTTATATGGTAATTTAACGACATCCAGAGGATTTATACTTACCAATAACTTAGAGCTTTTAACCGCAGCCAATGAATGGTATTATGACACTAATACGAGTACTTTATATGTATGGACACCCAATGGTGATAGTCCTACTAATTATATAGTAAGTGCAACAACTAATGATTACGGTGTTTCTATTGACAATAAAGATTATCTGACCTTTGAAAATTTAGATATTGAAAGATCAAAAAGAGCTAATTTTTATACCACTGCCTCCAGTCATATAACTGTTAACAATTGTGATATAAAATTTGCAAATGTATATGGAGTTGAAATAGTTGGAGGAACTCAATCTGATTTTACATTTACAAACAACATTATAGAGAATTCATCGAGTGATGGTATTAAGATATATATTGCCGATAATTGTACTATTACTAATAACACTATCTCAAATATGGGACATATTGATAACATGAGTGTAGATGTCCCTAAAACTTCTTCTGCAATTATCATAGATGGTGATGATGCTATTGTATCTAATAATGTGATAGAAAGTATTGCTTATAACGGAATTATGTTTTCAGGACAGAATACATTAATTGAAGAAAATTTTGTCAATAGTGTTAACATGTACCTTGATGATGGTGCGGCTATTTATACATATCAACGTTATGCTGGTGATGCGGGGTCACAAAATAGTATTATTAGAAATAATATTGTAACTAACGTCTTGGGAAATAGAACAGATGGATATATTTCGAATTTTGGCCCGGGAGTTGGTATTTATCTTGATAAATATACGCATGATGTAACTATAGAAGGTAATACTGTCGCACACTGTACTGCTGGACTAACTTGTGGATATGGCAATTTAAATAACGTTTTTAATAATAACACTCTTTTTGATTTTGATTTAGGAGTAGGTATTGGTTGGGGAGTTACAAATACAACTACATTTACAAACAATATACTATATGCTATAGATCGTCCAAGTAATTATATATGGTGGTCTAATGCAACACAGAAGTTTATTAAAATAAATGATCCAACTACTGTTACACTTACAGCAGATAACAATACTTATATATCACATTGTGACGATACTAAAATATTTGATTCAGATGGAAATGGTTCCTTTGAGCCTTTTAGTAGTTGGCAAGCTGCTGGATATGATGCGAATGGCATACTCGACATAACGAAACTATCTGATGGAGAAACCGAGAAACTATTTTATAATGCCACCAATCAACCCAAAGTCATCTCATTAGGACAGTCGGTTTATAAAGATATTTTCAATAATCCGGTTACAGGAAGTATCTCCCTTGAACCTTTTACATCAAAGATTCTGATTAAAACATCCGAATTAAGTAGCTCCCTATTAAATCAGCCACCTTTAATTGACAATCAAACTTTTGATGTTAGTACGGTTTTAAATGCAAACGACCTGATTGGCAATGTTGCAGCCAGTGATCCTGACATTAATCAATTAATCGTTTACCAAATAACCAATGGGAATACGGATGACCTTTTTTCAATTGACCAATCCAGTGGTGCTATTTATGCGACATCAGCTATTTCATTGACAAGCGATAAATCGTATGCTTTAACAATTCAGGTTACAGACAATGGCAATTCCCCATTGTCCGCTGAAGCAACGATAACAATCAACATAAAAAAAACAGCACTACTGGAAGATACAACGAGTCCAATAATTGAGACGTTCAGTATTCCTTCTACCTATAACTCTTTAACAATTCCAATAAGTTCCTTAATTGCTTCCGATAATGATACAATATTGAACTATCTAGTTACCGAGTCAGCATCAACGCCTTCATTGGAAAACAGTAATTGGTCGTCCTCAGTTCCGACTGAGTACACGTTTACGGAAGAAGGCATTCATACTCTTTTTGCCTGGGGTGTTGATGCCTCCGGAAACATCTCTAGTGCTAAAAGTGCGGATATCCTAATTTCATTGTCCGATCTATCACCTGCTTCATCTGAATATCTTTTTGAAGAGGTTTCCGGCTACACCGTTATTGATTCCAAAGGTACAAATGACGGCACACTTATCGATGAAACAACCAGAGTTGATGGATACAGCGGAACTGGAATCGAAATGAATGGCAACGGATATATTGCTCTTGGAGAATCCTTCAGCAACAACATCCAGGGAGAGCTCACGTTGAGTGCTCGCCTAAAGCCGAACCTTAATACTTCAGGCTATCAGGGAATTATTATGCATGGCGGTCCAAACGTTGACAACTTTGCACTTTACATTCTACCGGATAAAAAATCAATTGGATTTAAAACTTCAGGGACAAGCAACGCTTGGGTTTCCATCGAAAATATTAATAAACTATGGGATGGCAACTGGCATCATCTGGCAGTTACATACGACGGGACAGAAAAAAGAATTTACTTAGATAATCTTCTTCTGACTTCGGTCAATGCAACTGGAAACATTGAGTCAGGAATAGGTTATAATCTTTATATTGGAGCAGGTCGTGATGAGATTCAACCTTCGTTATTGTATCAAGGATTGATTGATGAAGTTCGAATTAGCAATCAGGCTTTGAGTAGTTACGAAATTGTAGATTTGGTTAGCTATGTGAACCCGGAGGAAATTGACCTGAATGCAGCTCCTTCAATCGCTGATCAAACCTTTGAGCTAGTTGGAAATCTTGCCGCAAACACGCTTATCGGGCAAGTTATTGCCTCAGACACCAATGCTGAACAAAATCTGACCTATCGCGTTTCCGCCGGAAATGAGAACGCGCTATTCTCAATTGACTCAATCACCGGTGAGATTTTTACTGAAAAATCTATTTTAACAGACATCAACCAAAGCCACGTTTTAACCATTAAGGTAACCGATGATGGTCAAAGTCCGATTTCGACTGAGGCGTTTATCACGATCAATCTAATAGGTGTCTTTATCAATCAAAATCCGATTATAACAGATCAGACATTTGAACTCGAAAACGGTGTTATTGCCGGGGATTTAATTGGAATCGTTGAGGGATCGGATCCTGATGAAGGACAAACCATTCGATATTTGATCGAAAGTGGAAACAATGATGGTTTATTTTTTCTCGACTCATTGACCGGAGAGATTTATTTATCATCTTACATTCCTGAAAATTACCCGGATGAAATTTCACTTGTCGTTAATATTGTTGATAGCTATTCCGAAAATCCGCTTTCTTCACAAGCAACTATTACAATAGCAAACTTGGGAGCTTTCTATGAGAACCAACGCCCCGACGTCTTAGCTCAAACATTTTCGGTTACAGCTCCACTTGCTGCTAACAGTCGAATTGGTCAAGTTTTGGCGAGCGACCAAGACCCAGATCAAACACTAAACTTTTCGATTGTTACAGGAAATGAAAGTGACATATTCACAATCAACTCCAAAACGGGTGAAATTTTCACAAACCAATCGTTTGCATCAAATAGTGAATATTACAATTCCATTACTGTTCAAGCGACTGATAACCACCCAAACAACCCATTGAACTCCAGTGCAACCATTACGATAAAAATATCTGCCAGCTGGGTCAATGAATCCCCGGTTGCTCAAGACTTAGTGATTGATATTTCAAACAATGTCGCTATTAATGACTATATCGGACAAGTAATCGCAACTGACCCAAATCAGGAACAAACGCTCAGTTATAGAATTACTCAGGGCAACGATGATAACTTATTTTCAATAAATGAATCGACAGGTGAAATTTTCGCTCTGTCCTCAATATTCACAACTTCTGATATTCAGTATAATCTTGTTGTTGAAATAAAGGATGACGCAGAGAGCCCTCTTTCTGCATTGTCAAATGTTCGTATCAACATGATAGGAATGGCTATCAATCACAGCCCTGTAATTGGAGATCAAACTTTTGAAATTCATAAAAACGATAAAATTGGGCAGGTTATTGGGCAGGTTATTGCAAATGATCCGGATTTAGAGCAAACCTTAACTTATGCGATCACGGAAGGAAATGAGCTCGGATACTTCGAAATTAATTCGCAGACTGGAGAGATTATTACCACTTCATCGATGTCGCTGGCTGGCGATCAGACCTTTGTTTTAACCGTTGAAGTTACAGATGATGCTTCAATACCATTGTCTGCAGATGCAGCTATTACAGTTAGTGCAATTATCAATGGAAAACTCGTTAAGGGAGAGGTTAATAATAATAATTCAAAACGAATCATACTCTATTATGATACGCAACTGAAAACATCTGATTTAAAGAGTACTGCTCTTATATCTGACTTTAAACTTAGTGATAACAGGAACATTCAGGATGTAAAAATTAGTGGCAATATGGTTTTTTTAGATGTTGATGCAGGCTATTTGCCAGAAGAAGAAGTTAGCTTGTGCTATACTCCGGGAGCAACCCCGATATATAGTGCTTCAGGTCATGAAATTGACTCTTTTGAAAATTTCGTGATTGCAAATAACCTTGAAGGATCGATAACCACTGGAATAGATGTAAATGAAACCATTTCAGATGCGAAGGTTTATCCAAATCCAACAAATGGAATACTAAACATTAAAGCATCCAATCTGATTTCTGATCAATGCCAACTCTCATTATATAGTATGATGGGAAGAATTGTGATCAGGAAAACATTGTTATCTTCATTCGGGAATCTTGAAGAAACCATTAATGTTTCACATTTAAGTAAAGGAACCTATCTCTTGGTCATCGAGTCAAACCACGTAATTCACAAAGACAAAATAGTGGTCATATAAACTAACACACAAATCGATACAGACTCTAAAAACAGGCTACTTATTTGTCAAAAATAAGTAGCCTGTTCTTTTTCTATTTGCCAAACAACAAAAAGCTTAAAGCTGGAGATAAACCAACAAGTTTGCTAAATCCAATGCAAAAATAGGCGATCGGAAATTGAGGAAATATTAAGCCTTAAACATCGCTTTTCGCCGTACGACATCGATAAAAAAAACAGGCGTCGATAATAGATATCTCCGCCACATTCTTTTAGGCTCCTTTAACAACCGCCCCAACCATTCTAATTTTAAATTAATCATCAGATTGGAAGGACGTTTGGATGTACCTGCATAAAAATCGAAAACAGCTCCAACTGAGCAGATAATATCGACATTCAACTGATCTTTATTGTCGCAGACCCACTTTTCTTGCTTTGGAGCAGTCATTCCCACAAATAAAACCTTCGGACAAAAATCATTGACCTTATTCTGCATGATCAAATTTTCTTCCGGAGAGAATACCGATTTATATGGAGGCGAGAAACTTCCAACTCTCACATTTGGAAATTCTTTAGCAATTCTCGATTTTATTCCTTGCAAGGTCGCTTCAGTTGATCCTAAAAAGAAACACTTCCCGTTTTGCGATTCCAGGTAGTTGAGCAAAAACAAAAATAGGTCATAGCCCGCTATTTTTTTAATCTTCTTTCCACATAACACTCTTGCTCCAATTACCATACTCACACCATCTGGTAACAGAATATCAGAGTCGCGCAATGCATTTCTGAATAGTTGATCCTTTTTAGCCACCGTGTAGGAGTGGCCGTTTAAGGTATTGATCACAGTCTTTCTATTTAAGGAAATCGTACTGAGTTCTCCGTCAAAGACAGAATAGCCTAAAATATCTATTACTGAGGGCTCCATAGGCATTAAATTTGGGGTTAATACTAAATTGCCGGTGACGCAGTTTGAATCATTTCAATTAATCGTTCCTCAAAAATATCCAAGGTGAAATTTTCCTTGTATTTATCATAGCCGGCATCACCCATTTCAATTCTAAGTTTTGGATTCTTAATTAATAATTCTAGCTTCTCGGCCAACTCTGTTGAGTTTTTTTTGCGCACTAAAAAGCCCGTTTTGTTGTTCTCAACAACATCGGGAATTCCGCCTTCATAAGTTGAAATTATTGGCAAACGATATTTCATCGCTTCCAAATTCACCAATCCAAAAGTTTCGTAAAAATAAAATGTGGGAAAAGCAAAAATATCAGCCTCGAGAAAAGCCCTTTCCTTTTCTTCTTCATATTTCCTGCCTAAGTAGGCAACATCTTGTTCTAAATCGAAATACCTGACTTTTTCTTGAAACTGCTCTTGAGAGATATCGCCTTCTCCTCCAATAAATTCGCATGAAAATGAGATGCCTTTTTGTTTTAACTTTGCACACGCCTCCAACAAAATAAAAACCCCTTTCGATTCAATCAAATTTGAGAAGAATAGGATTTTTGGAGTTTTTTCACCCCTGTCTTTTCGCTTCAACTTACTCGTTCTATCATCGAATGGGATGCCATTTGGGCAAATATATAAGCTCGACTCCGGAACAAAGTCCTGAACATCAGGATATAAATGCCTTGACAGTAAGATAACCTTCGCATTATTAAAAACATATTTATAACAAATACGATACACCCACTTTTTTTGCCAATAACTGACTCCCTTATTATGCAAATGAAACACGCGCTTTACCCTGAACAACTTTAACAGGAACACCAGAGCAACATCTCGGAAAAAAGCAAAACCACACACTGTTATTGCAAAATAACAAACATCCGGCTTTCTAAAGAGTAATTCAAAGATCATCTTGAACCAGATTGCCATAAATCCAATTACCTTGCTAAAACTGGGTTTGCCTGTTTCCGCTATCGTTTTTGATGATAACACATTGATATATCGACACGAAAAAACATCGTTAATATGTTTGCTGTCAAAAATATATTTGCCAACCATCGATGAGCCATGCACCGGCGGTGGAAGATGTAAAAGGAACAATACATTCATTATAAATGCTTTAGTCTATTTCTCAATCGATTACCAAATGAAAATTTATTCCGAAATTCATTTAACAATTGAACTTGCAAGGTCAAATCCTCTGAAAACTCAAAACTTTCCTTAAGCACAGAATCTAAACTCGTTTCAAATCGCCCGGTATGCTTAGTATGTGTTGCCCTGGAACCAAAACCAATATTTTCTATTTTTGACGAGGATGGAAAAACGGTTAATAAATCATTGATGAACTGAAAGCAAGACCAACGAATTGCCCAGGAGTCAATTTTTCCATTTATCTGCTTCCAAAGCATGAAGGGCAAATCAGATCCCCCTCGCATAAATTGGATATGCTTGATTGGGTTGTATATTATATGACGATAGTTGCTCGCTTGCCAATCAACCTTCATCCACCGATCCTCCCAAGTAGCCCACCCCCAAGAAGATGGTCTGTGACCTAGGTAAAAATCTTTTTTGTATTGACTTAACGACGGCAAATCCAACGTATAACCAGATATAGAAAAAATTTGTTTGTTACTGGAATAAAAATCCAGTGCCTGGTTCATAAAATTAAGGAAATTGGGTGTCGATACCAGATCATCCTCAACAACAATAACCCTTCCATATCGCTGAACTATTTTTGTTACCCCATCAATAATTGAATTGGCCAGTCCCTTATTTTCCGGTGACTCAAATATTGTCACCGATTTAAACCCTTGAATTGTTTTCAGATACTTTCGAACCTCAACTACCTTATCGTCCGGACTGCCATCTTTTGCACCATCTGAAAAAACAAACAAATCACTTTCAGAGGCTAAGTAATTCTTAGTCAACGCCTCTAACGTCAGCTTGATTTCTGCCAAGCGATTGTATGAGAATAAACAAATTGGAGCAATCATATTAAAATAAATTTCGTGTACACTTCGCTAGCTATTTCAAAAGCTTTTACGATCAAATACATATTAACAATAACTAGTGAGATGTTATTTAACACAAAAAGGAAATAAAGATTAGTTTATGCCTTTATCATAACGAAGCGTTATAATAAATAGTTTTAAATCGAATGTTATCGATATATTAATTATAAGAATCCGAGATATCGCACTCGGTAGAATGGTTTTCCCTAAAAGAGCTGGGAGAACGGTTTATATTGTATCCTTTCCTGTGTAGTGTCGCAAATCATTTTTACACCCTAATGCTTCAATCACTTCGTTCATGAAAGCTTTATCATATTTCCACCAGGCATGAATCGCCATTGGATAGGTGTTATTACAGAGTTCATATAAATAACGAGGATTTGTATCAAAAGCGAAATATTTTGATTTTTCAGGCTCGCACACTTTATACCAGGAAAATTTTTGAGGGACAATTATGGACCAATAAACATCTTCATTGATAACCGGTCGAAGCGACTTTAATTTATAATTAAAAAGGAGCCCGTCACGCAGCACTCTAAACAATTTCCAGGGCAATGTTCTCTCCATACTCCAGAGTGAACGAATATTCGAGTAGGTCACATTCAGATCTGATAAAACTTTGTAGCAAGATGCAGGTTTACGAAGAGAAAAACCACCATTGTTTCCATCGTCTCTCATCGTCGTAGATGGCTTCGTATATCCTTCAAATAAAGGAGCTCCAACATTATCATACCCCTGACTGCACCAATAATCTAACTCATCCTTTACCATAAAGACATCTAGTTGACTTATTGCCATATAATCATACTCCAGAAAATGCTTATAAAAGCTCCTGCTCATAAATAAACGGCTATAATATCGAACTCCTCTCTGGAATACCCGGTCAAAAAATAACCGGGAGATATTATCATGGTTCTTACAAAGACTATCAATATACTCCTCAAGAAATGGGGGCCCAATAAGAATAATTTTTCGATCAGAAAAAACCTTTAATATCCTTTGAAATGAAAAGTTCTCCAAATCCGTCATAATATGATGAACCGGTACAACAACACAGATTTTTATTCCACTAGGCTTCATTTAATTTTATTGATAATTCTCCGAATTCTGTTTTTAATAAATGTTAATAGCCGATCGATGAAATCATGTGTAAAATGGTACAACTCAAAATTTCGGTTTGGCAAGATGTATGTTGGCTCATTTTCTATCGAGAATACTTCCGAAGCTCTCAAATTTAAAGCCTTTGTCATTCCGGCGAAATGTGTTCCATCACATCCAATATTCTTAATCAAATTTTTAGCGGGAATAATCGTTAAACCCCTATTTAAGTGCATACAAAATGCAAATTGGAAATCCCAGACATGAGTCGCTAAATTCTTTTCCTTATACAGTCTCGAATAGAAAAAATTCCAAAAATACCCTTCAATTCTAGATAGGTAGACATTCTTATATCCCCCCGAGCGATAAAAGTCAGGCCAATGATTTTCGAGATGTATATCGAAGTGCTTCCAGCATCGTTTCCACGTAGCCCAGCCCCATGTAAGCGCATAATTACTAAAAAGATAGTCAACCGTATTGAACTGATTACTTTTGGTATAGTGAGAACGTCCACTAACAATCCATACTTGCTCATTCTTTTCGTATTGAATAAGCATCTTTTCGCAATAATTAAAAAAGGGTAATGAAGGAACACAATCATCTTCAAGAATAATTCCCATTTCCACGTGTTCAAAAAACCATGTTATTGCTTCAGAAGGTCCTCGTCCACATCCTACGTTTTCGGTTCTGAAGAATGTTTTCAGATCACAGTCCCAATCAATTTCATCTACAATACTTCTCGCACGCTCGCAAAGCTCCTTTTCATCCGGCTTATCAATCCTTGGACCGTCGGCTGCAATAAAAAGAAATTTTGGTTTTATCGCCTTGATTTTCTCAAATACAAGCTTCGTCGTATCTGGTCTATTAAACAGAATTAATAAAACAGGTATGTTATATGGGGTATTCATCTCACACTCTATTCTTCATCTCAGATTGGAAAACACATAGATTACAATTTTACGCTAAAAGGCTCAATACGATTTCCAAAATGTTTTAAGTTAACTCGAACAACTTGACAATATTACGAATAATTATGGCTCATACTAGATTTTTAAGAATAATTTAGAATGAAAACAAAAAGTTTAGTAAAAATTACGAACGACATCTGCAATTTTAATATCCCAGGTTTGTTTTCTTGAAAACTCAAAAGCTGCTTTACTCATCGATTGATAACGACTCGAATCACTTGCAAGGCTAACAATTGCATCTGCTAATTGCCGGATAACATCTTCAGGCTTTCCCAATGGAATTCTTATTCCTGTTTCATCAGTAACAATCTGTCCCTGCCCATGTAAATCAAGAGTTACAATGGGTAAGTTAAAGGCCATTGCCTCCATTAGCTGCGCTGGACAAGAATCTCTTAGAGACGTAAAAAAGAATAGGTCATGTGATGCATAATAACTTCGGACTTCTGATAATGGAATCATCCCAGTAAACGTAACATTATTGTTTAGGCCAAGTTCTTTTGCTTTCAATGCAACAGCCTCCTTCATCTCTCCATCTCCTACAACTGTTAATGTTATGCCCTTATAAGACTTCAGTAAGCTCATCACTTCCAAGACAAGTAATAAACCTTTTCTAGGCATAAACCGACCTACCCAAAGTAACTTTAAATGATCTACTGACGGCGATCTTTTTATAAACTTACCTGGGAAAAAACTATTCGCTAATGCGGCATCAAGTGTAAAATAAACATTTTTAGCTCCGCCCTTTCTTACAAATTGTTCAGTATCCTTATTTGAGACTAAAACCGCAAAAGCATTCTTTAACATGTTACGACATGCCGGATTGTATTTAAATAAAAACTGACTGACATTTTCTCGTTTCTCTTCTGTTTTCCAATGAGAAAGAAAATAATCTTTAAATCTTTCCGGAGCCTTTTGACCTCCTCCTGATGGACCAAATATAAACGGCACACCCAACTTATACAAAAATGAACCTTGTTGGATACTTCCCCAGGAAATATGATGTACCCGGTGAAAATGGAGATTCTTATTTAACTTTTCACCTAAGAGGTATGCCTTCCACTGCCAAAGCAGATAATACAAATACATCGTTGGCTTTGACAACGAATACAAGCGTTCCATTCCAAATGGAAAAGAAATATAATGAAAACTTAAATTATCGACCTTAGGGTGTCTTTCAATATCGATTCTACTTTCTTCACGGGTCAATACATGAACATTAAATCCTTCTCGAACAAGTCCCACAGACCAGTTCCATCCGTTTGCAGATTCGGAACCTTTGTAGGGATTACACGAAAACGCAGAGAGCAGCACTTTTTCCATAAAAACTTAAATTAGTGAAAGTGTATCTGAAACTAAGTAACGATTTAAATATAATGTATTATTTATGTGACTAGTCCGTCTTTGATGAGACAAAAGCAGGCTATGGCTGCGTTTCTTGACCGTATTATCAGCACGGTTCTTTTGAAGCTTTTCAAACGTCCTCTTTTTTCACTGCTACATACTTAACAATGGGACGCACATAGATACTATTGTGCAATCCTGAAAAATACGAATTTATATTATTCTTTATACTTGTAGTCCTAAAGTTTTGGGAAGATTAGCCTTAAATGGATGGATAGAAAATGTATAAGTGCCTTATAAATTCCATTCTGGCGCTTATCGAAAATAAAAAACTCAAATGGATTATTCCCCAATGGGGAATAAAGGTGTCGAAAACGTCTTCCTATAGGATAGTCTGAATTTCTCCAAATTGGTGCCCGGTCATGTCCATCACAAACTCCCAAAGCCTCTGGCGCTAAAAGATGAACAAAACCAAGCTTTTTTGCCCTTATACCGTAATCGAAATCTCCCAATGCATGCCTATAAACACGATCCAAAAAACCTACCTTTTTGAACACTAAAGAAGGTACTAGTACAATATTACCGTTAAAGTAATCACAAAACTGCCAGCTTCCATCAGGAGTTAATTTGGTATCGAAATATCGATATCCACTATACGTAATATCACCTTTGGGTGACCGAGTTGCACCAACGAGTATATGATTTCCTAGAGTAGCAATCCCCTTATCTACCAGAGTAATCAAGGCTTTTTTCAACAGAATAGTGTCATCGTTTAACCATAAATAAAAATCAAACTTTTTCAAACTTGTGGCTGTTTCCCAAGCCAATCGCATCCCTCCATTCCAATATAGGCTACCTGCCCCTTGAATAACATTTACCGATGGAAATCTTTCCTTTACCATATCTCCGGTACCATCAGTAGATCCATCATCGACAAGAAAAACGTCTAAATGATACTGTTTCGGTAAAGGATTAACAAATAAAGATTCTAAACAAGCTATCGTTTTTTCTCTTCGGTTATGACAAGTAAGGAGTACTGCAATTGAAAATGATTTAGTCATATTGAAACTACTTTTAGTTTAACGTCACTTAAAAATCAAGTGACTATTTTTACCTTGATAAAACGAATTAAAAATGCCGATAACCCAAATTTTTACTTCGCGGTTTGTCATTTCTCGAAATTCTTTAGAGAGACCCAGACCGACCATGAGCCAAATCATCATATAATTAAGATTAAAAAAGTTTCCATTTTCGACCCAACAATACATCCAGTTAAATGCTATTAACAATCCAATCCATTTACTGAATATATTGTTCGACTTACTAATTGACAGGTAGCTTGAATGCCAAAATACTAGAAAAAATAAAATTACACCAATCACACCATTCCATGTGAAAATATTAAGTATGGATGCTTCATTTGAAAATCTTTCTTGCCTTCCAGTATACTCCTGTGCCTGCTCGCCAAAGGTATTAGAATCATTTCCTCTGGCAGGACTTCGCCCTAGTATGTAATAATCATGCTTCATGGCCGAACTTAGAACTTCCTGATATAAAAAAGTTCGAGTATCTGACAGAAGGTCTTCCTCAACCGTCTGTCCTCCTTCGTCTTCTGATGTTTTAGTATAGTCTCCTTCAATATAAGTGTCAAACTTGAAAGGATTAAAAATTCCCGCAACTGATAATATAAAAAACAGTATCGGAATCAACAAAAAGGATATTCTTAAAAGACTATAAACCTTTGTACTTACGAGACCTTTAGAATAATAGCCGACAAGAAATAAAAATGGAATGCTAAATTTGATTACATTACTACGAGCACCCAAATCAGAAACTAACACAATTAACGTAAAAACTATTAATAAAACGATATACCGCAAAGGCAAAGAAGGTAGAAAAATTAACAAAAAACTGATTGGTATCAGATAAAAACCGTATGCTCCAGGCCTAATAAACAGAAATAACAAAACAAATATTGGAAGTCCTATTTTTACATATTTTGAGAGCAATAATTGCGTAAAACGAATATTTGATGCAGAATAGGCGATAAGAGGAATTAAATAGGCAAAGACATTTGTTATCAACGCCTTCCAGTCCCAATATATTTCCGCAACAAAAGCCCCTCTTATTAACTCAAAGATATTCCATAACAGAAACAACTTAACAAAAATCATATACCTTCTATTTTCAGAACTATAGAACACTCTCGTTGCCATAAGCAGAAGGTATATTACCAACAATTCAATTCCCCACAAGAAAAATGTATTGCCCACAGGAAAAAGAAAATAAGGTAATACTGAAAAAATAGCTACAATTACCAGCACATAGGGTAATACTCGAATAAAAACAAATCGAACCATCTATATCTTTTTAAGAAACTGGGTAGGATTACCAGCCCAAATTTCATTGGCAGGAATACTCTTAGTCACAACTGAACAGGCACCAATAATTGAATTTTCCCCTATTTCTACTCCTTTTAATATTGTTGAATGAGCTCCAATGAAAACGTTATCCCCAATCCGAACCGGTTTATTCCTTTTAAGTTTGATATCAGACTCCGGCTTCCTTCTTGATTCCGCATCTAACGAATGGAAATCGGTATCATAAATACATACTCCTCCTCCTATCTTGACATAGTCGCCTATCTCAATACGTTGATGTGCAATGATTGCTGTTGAGCTCATTCCTACACTTTCCCCAATCACCAACTTTGCCCCTCGGTCAACAAAAAAGATGCAGCGCTGTGGGCGGCCAATTGGGTTCCCAATATTACCATTATTCATTTGAAAATCATCACCAATGATGCATGATCCACCCTGGGCAACACTTACATAGGGAAATCCATTCGTCTCAAATTTCCCGAATTTAACATTATTCCCATAAAGAATTATCCAGGCAATCAACTTATCCATTCCATTTCTTACCAATAGGATAACTTTTCGAATAGCCTTATATAACAAGGTGACTACTTTTTGCATATCGCTTGATATATATTATTAAGACGCTCAGTGTTTACCTGCTGAGAATGTCTAGTTAACGCAACTTGTCTTTCATTTTTAGAAATGGAGTTCGAAAACTCTTTATCTCTGAAAAAACGGCATATAGCGCTAGCCAACATCTCCACCTCTTCAAATCGATAAACCGATCCCGTCACTCCATCTTCAATCATGTCCGCGACTCCGCCAACATAGGCTGAAACACAAGGCACTCCAAGTAACTGAGCTTCACCAACTGAATTCGGACTATTTTCAATAGAAGAAGGGCAAACAAATACATTGGATTTCAGGTAACGATTACACATTTCTTGCTCTGAGAGTAATCCGGTAAAGATAAATTTATCTTCAACACGATTCAACTTCATTAAAGACTGAATATATTTTGCAAAGCCATTTAACCGCCATTTCTTTTGATTGTAAATAAAATCACTGCCCGCAACATAAACCTTGGCATCTGGATAATGTTCAAGAACATAAGGCAGTGCTTTAATCATTTGTTGAAGTCCCTTGATTGGATAGTGAGCTTGACTTAAAAAGATACTATGACTTTCAATTTTCTCTTGGCCCCACTCGTGTTTGTAAAATTCGTTTCTAAGCGTTTCATTACAAAAATGATATCTAGCATCAGGATTAATTGCCCATACATGATCTTTATCCCAAGAGGTTCTTCCAATTATATCATTTAATTGGCGAATTAAGTTCTTTTCCAGTTTTCCCCTCTGCTGCATCTGTATGCGTTGTTTGAACAAAGAATCATTCCGAATAAAATCTCTCAAAGTTATATTTCTTTTCAACTCCCTCTCAGATATTCCACCCAAGTAGTATCTTTCGTATACACTAACCAAACCTTGAATGGATAGAACGACATGTTCGTTGCCGCACGCATTTACATAAGCTAAACCGTGTGGATATTCGCTTCCGTGAATATGGACAACATCTGGAGTAAACTGGTCTTTTATTTGTTCCCAATAAGGATGCAGGTATGTTGCTTCCTCCATGTTATTTCCTTTTTGAGGGATCAGGAAATAGGTTATCCCATCAATCTTGAGCGATTGCAACGACTCGCCTCTATATAAGGAAGCAACCCCTAACTCAATGTTTTTGTTGAAATCAAGTAGAGCTTCAGCTGCAGAATACATCCAACCGCCAACGACCGGAACCGGAAGATCTAATTTTTTTGAGACGGTAGGGAAAAGTGTATTAGTTATCCAAAGGACTTTCATTTTTCATTTGGATTTAAAAGATTTTGTTTCAATGATCCGAATTTGATCCGAATTCTTTCTATATAGCGCTTCAGGTTTAATCTCTTTCGTCCATGTATCCACAAGTAACTTTTTGATATATCTTCCTTGTAATCAACAAACTTATTGGGGACTATTAAGTATTTATTCTGATTATCAGTTACTACTTTCAATTTCCTTTTCATAAAATGAGCATATAATATTTCTTCTGATCGTATCTGCCCATTTTGATAAAATATCTTTTCAAGATTTCCCGCGGAATATCGATATATAATATTTTTCTTCCCAGCTTTTTTGCTGTCAAACGATCTTTGCCAAAATGGAACAATATTGCGATATTTAAAATACATTGTCAGCTTAAATTCCCTTCCCAATTCATTCATACAATTGAATCCATCCATAAACTGAAAATAATCCGGAAGGGGTGAATCGTAAGGTCTTCCACCATCCTCAAACTCAACATAATACTTGCCTCTATTTTCCTTGTAATATTGCATTGGTAATCCAAAAGGCAATTCATCGATAACAAAATTAGCCTCGTGACCTAAAACGTATTTATAGTCATATTTACCCTTTGCGCGCGTGTTCTCCAAAATTCGCATATATTCAGGATCCTCTACTTTCTGCAATTGAAAATGACCAAGTCCATAAAGATGATTGTATTTAGACAACATATCATCCGTTATAAATTTTCTGATATCACCCCATATCAAATCACAGTCGCAAAACCCCCAGAAATCATAGGGATCTACATATTTCTTTAAAACGCCACCATAGAAAATCTTGAAATCACATAATTTGTAGGGACTGTTTAGTTTTATGTCAAAAGGAAAGAAGTCTTGAAACTTTTGCGCAAAATCTTCAAATTTTACGTTTACAGCTTTGATATTTTCAGGTAAATCTTTCATCTGATTATCTGTGAAGATAAGCCAATGCACTGTAGGATTATTTTTCACCGACTGCAGCCAGAATGAGAAATAATTAGGGAATGGACCAAAATAAGGTAATATCAGAATTATTTTTTTCATAACTAAAACAAAATCAAATTATAATTAACGACCACAAACAGACTAAATACAGCCTTTAATCAATAGCATACAAGAATACTATAATTACAATGCTTATCATGAAAGAAATTTTACCTGGAACATCTGAGACAACAACAAAAAAAGGTAGTCTAATGTAGTAAAAATCTTCAAAACGATGCCGGTCACGAAGTCCCATCTGACTATCTAGGCCAAGATTCAGTTCTTTAAATACTTATTCCAATGTGCCTTTCAATTTTGAAAAATAATTCTCCTCAAACATAGCTGAGAGCTTTATATCTGGAGGATTTCTCAAAATTTCTTTTGCAATCAGATATGCTTCATCAAGATTCTTTGCGTAATTTACATACCTTCCAAAACTCTCGGGAAACCACCTTACACCACTGCTTAATTTATGATCAGCTGATGAAAGTACGATTACAGGAGTATTTGCAATAAGTGAGAATATCGTTCCATGATATCTATCCGTAATTACTACTTTAAATTTTGAAAAATCATCAAACGTCTTTTTAAGGACAGACTCCCTATTTTTCCGAATTTGCCAAAAAGATAAGCCTACAGTCGTATCTGTTATTTTTATCTTCTCAAAGGATTCAAAACGTCCTATAAGCTTTTCAATTTCATTTTTTTTATAATGTGCTTCGATATCATTTCGTAAACAGAACAAAATACCTTCCCTTGAATTTGAAAAACTTAATTTCCCAATTAAAGATGTTACGACATCCGGATATAATAGCAGTCTACAATTAGCAAATTGCTTTTCAGCTTTTGCATAAGAAATTTCATCTCGGCATAGCAAGGTTAAATTTGGGTGAGAATTGAGAGCGTTAGATGTTTCCCTAAGCACTCTCGGATCTGTCAAATTTATAGTCTGTGGCAATATTACAATCTTTTGATCGGGAAACAACTCAGCAATTTTCCTAAATACCGGAAGTTCACGATGGGGCTCAAAAAAGAAATACCCACTGTGCCCAAAAATAAGATCATCTGATTTAATCTTTTTCTTTAATAGTCTCAACATGCTTTTTGTGGATATCTTCCAATTAAATTCAAAAATCCGATAATCTGGAAAACTTTCTCTCATCCATTTTTTTATGCAATATGTTTGAGCCTGATCCCCTAAATTAGCGTGTATCGGACAACCAAATAAATAAATGGTCTTTTTCTTATTTAACTTAAGCGTTAAAAAAGCTGAAATACGAAAAAGAAAAAAATCAATTTCACCATTTAGCCTAGTATAAATCTTTTTTATCATCTATTTACATTTAAATAATTCCATTTACCAATAACATCCATTTTCAACGTTAGTTGCTGCTTCCGGGGTCTCCATTGTACTAGGCCTTACCCAATGTTCATTAATTAAACTAGGGTAATTTAAATTAACAACAGAGGCATACGCGTCCGTTTCCCATCGTTTCCCCCGGATTCCGAAAAACAATTGCAAACTTCCCCCGACATGGACTGCCTTTTTACCAGAACGTTTTACATGTGCAGCCAACGGGAAACCATATGCTCCAGCCCCAATAAGGCAAATATCGTAATCTTCTTTATCAATTTCAGACTTCATGAAGTCTAAAGCCTCAAACCAGTCCTTAAAATTGGGGTTACTTCCAGCGATGCTTTGTACAGCCTGTATGGTCTTTAGTTCGAATTCAGGCAATATGTCATTTTTGAAAAGAAATTCTCTTTTATTATATTGTTTTTTAATTGTTTCTGTATAGGGGTGAATGACTAAGACTTTTCTCCCTTCCAAAGCTTTTGTCCAAGGTTGTTTTACCCAAAAAGGATCTAAAAAGATTAACCTTATTCTTTTCTCTTTACCAATCTCTTTTTCAAAATAGTGCTCCCCAGGTAGCCACGACCCCAAAACATCAACTTCTGGAATATCCTTCAACATTAACTCACAAAACTTTTCAATTTTTTCTTCTGTTGGAGGGAAAAAACCCGCATTAGTATTCATTGACTGGATTAATTTCTTATTCCACCACCATTGCAATGAATCTCCTCTTATGTATTTAAAAATATTGCGGCTGCCTGCTCTTACTCCTAAAAAATTAACGACAGTGTTTAATTCGAATGCACCAAAACGTGCAATCATACAAGGTCTATCTTCCGACAAACTATCATAAATTTTTTGAGAAACTGAGTCAGGATCCTGATCACATTCAGGTTTTTCTAACACTTTTTCGCCAAAACTCATACCGTGAATTTTCCTTAGGGACTTAAGTGCAGAAATCGATAATTTGTTCATAATATATGGTTCCTATCTTTTAAAAAATTCAACATCTCTTTTATCATGATTGGCACTCTGCTAAAAATGTTAAGGATTGCAACCTAAATCACTTTTTTATACTTTTCAAGTAAACACAAAAGAAGGATCTGAATTCTTTAATAATAGACTCACAAAACATCCATTTTTAAAAAGCGTGGTTTTCAGCGGCTGAAGTTTCTATCAATGCGTCTTCAATAGTTTGCTCCAAAAACTCTCATTGAATTTTTCTCTTAACCTTTCAAGCATCTTCAAAATCAACTCCTTTTCTTTCAGATTAATAGCAACAAACCAAAAGGATAATAAAAATGAAATGCTAGTAAATATACCCACCAAAATCAATCTTAAAAAGCTACTTTCCATTACAAAAAATGGAAGAACTCCTACAAAAGAGGTTATCGAGAATAGCGTCAGACTAGGAGAAAGTACATTTTTAACATATTTAACAATCGACAAGTCAAGATTTTTATATGCAAAATAAACAACAATGAATAGCCCCCCAATACTCCAGCATACTATTAATGATATGTATGAAAAATATGGAGGGAATCCTAGTGAGAATAGAATTATTGAAATGGGAAGCGGCAAAGCATATGAAATACTTTTATAAATAGAAAAATTTCTAATTCTTCCTTCCGCGCGAATTCCGCTTTGTACAGCAAAAAATAACTGTTCTATTAAATTCCTAATAATTTCCAACCTACAAAAGAGAATTGCCCACGGGGGAACATCTTTTAACCACAAGTTTAATATGTATTTTGCCTCAAGTATAAATGGAACGGCAAAGAATGAAAAAAGGAGAAAAGAAAACTTGGTTCCCGTGAGTGCAAAATTTATCATTTTCTCTCGATTTTTTCCGCCTTCACTTTTATCAATAACAGGATTTAGAGCTTTTAGCATGGTATTGGAGAACACCATTAATTGCCCAGATATTTGATTTGCAACTCCTTGCGCAGCATTTACAATAACTCCAAAAAAGGAGTTTAATACAATTGTAATCCCCTGCATAGAAACTAAACTTGCAAAAGAATTCAATAAGGTCCAGCCTGCATACCCTGTCATTTCTTTAAAAAGCATTTTGTCGTAATACTTCCGAATATTAATTGAGACCTCATCATACTTTTTGTGACAATAAACGCGAAGAACTAACATAAGAAATACAGCCAGAGCAGCCATTAAAAATCCATAACTTCCAAGCCTATCCATTCCCGTATTAGTCACGTAAAGCGCAATACTCAACTTACCTATCGCTTCTATTATGCCTATAATAGCGACAAAAAGCATATTCTCATGTGCATTAATCACAGCATCATATGGCACAGAAATAACCTTTATAAAGGTACTGAATACTAAAAAATGATAGATGAGTTTCGCCACTTTCAAGCGATCTGGATCTATTTTTAGAATTCCTCCAAAAAGAAAATAACCCGCCCCTTCTAACAACAGTACCATTATAAATGCAATAATCAAATGTAATAGGATACTAACATTAAATATTGTTTTCTGTTTGTCTTCATCTCCTTGGCCATGGGCATACGACATAAACCTTTGCGTTGCTCCTGCCATAGCTGCATTTAAGAAGCTTAACATACCAATAGCACCACCAACAACATTAAAAATCCCATAGTCTTCAGCACCCAATGCATCCAGCACAAGCCTTGTTGCGTACAGAGAAATAAAAACGGTAATTGCCATCCTGGCATAAAGGATACCGGTATTAACCGCTACTCTGTTAGCTGCACCCATAAATATTGTTTATCAGAATCGTTAATTGAGAGACATAAAGCGAAAATCACGTCTCAGGTTACTCTAAAACCGCTGAATTAATAATTTGCCCTGTATATTTTTTCAGCAATGCCGGATTATGGAATTCAACATCATCTAACGTGATGAGATCATCTTTCTTTAATGACTTTTTGACGACACAGTTTTCGGCTAATCCAATTGGCAACAGGTTATCTGCCCTGGCAGAAACAGTATTGTCACATATTCCGTATGTTTTATATCCTCCCAGCCCATCAATTTTATCTCCGGGTTTCAGGTCCTCTTTGGCAACTGTAACAACTTCTACTTTCATTCCATATTCTGCATTAAGCGTAATATCTTTAAAGTCTATTAGTCTGGCAATTGAAAAAGCCAACTCAAAAAAGAGAAGATGATAGGGGACGTAAAAACTATATAACGGTCCATCACCTAATTTCCCATATTTCAGGTACTTTGCAGACAATTGATCGTTAGTTGTTGCATAGATAAATACGCCGGGAGCGGGTTTGCCTCCTACAACATAGTCCACAATTCCTCCTAATTCTCTCAATTTATCGATATCCGGGTAAAAACCTGAGGTCATTTCATCAACATGTCCTTTAAAGTTAGGCCCTATCATTCCACGTTGAGCAACACTCATATTCGTTGCATTTGCAGTAACCGCTTGTTCAAATGATATTTTTGTGCCATCGGCAAAGCTTGTAACCATCTCAGGTGTCATATCCCATTGCTTGGCGAACGAAGCCTGGGTTGATGGATTTCGATAATGGTCTTGTAAACCTTTGATATTACCACAAAGAAGAGGTTCAAAACCCATCATTTTCACCTGTCGGAACAAGTTTTGAGTAACCCCGGGCTGATCACCGTCTCCCAATGTGTAAAGCACATTGTTCTCAGCTGCTTTCGCTTTTAAAAGAGGTCCAAACGTTGCTTCCAGTTCTGCATTAAACGAGACAACATGCTTTCCTTTTTCAAATGCTTTTAAAATATTCTCTAAAGCAAAAGTAATATGGCCTGTCATCTCAACCAATACATCCACTCCCGAACACTCGATTAATACATCAATGTCATTCGTTACAGCGGTTTTTCCATTTTCAATTGCGATTGTCATTTCACGCTCAGATTTAACAACCTGAACGCCCCTGACACCTGAAGCAAACATGGCTTGTTCAGCCTTTTCAACCGTTCGATTGTATACCGCGGCAACAATCATCCCGGGTGTATAGCGACAAATTTGGTTGATTAATCCTTTACCCATTTCTCCAACCCCAATCACTCCAACTTTGATTGGATTATTTGATGCTTCTCGTTCTTTGAGTTTCTGGTCGATTATATACATTTCTATTTTTTTTTAAAACGGACTTTCAAATTGTTCAAAAGGTAACATGTTCCTATCTTTTTCAGAAACGATGGCCGGAATTTCCGGCCATTCAATTCCACAGGAATCCCAGTGAATCCCGGTATCGCAATCAGCATGATACACCGAAGTGGTTTTATTCAGAAATATGGTATCATCGGTCAATGACATGAAGCCATGAGCCATTCCTTCAGGAATATACAATACCGTAGGTTCCTCACTTGACAGTGTGATTGTAAACGGCTTCCCATATGTAGGAGAGTTCTTGCGCAGATCTACAACAACGTCAAAAAGCTCTCCTTTTATGCAACTAATACATTTTACATGCTGCTCAGGTGGAAGTTGGAAATGTAATCCGCGTACTACGCCTTTTTTTGAAGTTGAATAATACTCCTCTTTAAAATCGCTTCTCAATCCTAGTTTTTCAAATAGTTTATCGTGGAACAATTTAATGAAAAGTCCGCGGTCATCAGAAAAAACCCGAGGCTTAATAATAAATAAACCCGGGATTTCAGTTTCAATTTTTTCAAACATATCTAGTAGATGTATCGGTAATCAAATACGTTTTTGGTTTGGATCTTGTCTTTGTTTTCAACGAATTCTTTCCAGCCCGTTAATATTAATAAGTTGTTAGATTTCGAGAGAACTTCATCCAATGAGTTACAATAATCGATTGCCATATCAGGATAAAACTTTTTAAATTCTTCATTTGCAATTGGGTCATAGGCATGAATCGAATGATAGCCCTTTTCGAAAAGTAATTCTATAATTGCTTTGGTGGGTGTTATCCGGACATCATCAGATTCCGGTTTAAACGATAGCCCGAGGATACCAATTGAATCCGACTTTTCAACTTTTTCTTCAATGGATTCGGTGATGTAATATTTGATTTTATCGTTAATATCAATATTCGCTTTAAGGATTTTAGGCTCAAAACCACTTTCAATTGATTTTTGAACAAGAGCCGAGGTATCTTTGGGCAAACAATAACCTCCATAGCCACAGCCAGGATAAACGTATTTCGACATTCCGGCAGGAGCTCCAAACCAACGCTTGTCTTCATGCAATATTCGAAAAGCCTTTGGAATATCTATATCTCCTATCTTTCCTGCTATTACAGACATCTCATTCGCATAGCTGATCAAAGTAGACAACAAGGTATTCGACAAATACTTAATAAATTCGGCTGAGTTATAACTGACGTAATGAATTGGGGCATTAAAGGGTTTGTAAATTTCATCCAAAATATTTTTGGCAGCCTCATCTTCCACTCCAATTACAATTCGATCCGGCGCAATAAAATCTTCCCAACAATAGCCTTCACGCAAAAATTCAGGATTTGAAGCAAAGACAACTTTGCGCCCGGGAAGCTTATCCAGTTTCTCATCGACAAAAGGAATAACCTTTTGTGAGACCGTTGAAGGAGGAACAGTTGATTTGGTAATAATAACCTGCAACTTGTCCGTATTAACATTCAACACCTGCTCAATCGCAGCATAAATATACTTCAAGTCAGCACTTCCATCTTCTTTACCTGGAGTTCCTACGCATAGAAATATGGCGTCACTATCTTTAATCGCTGTTTCAAAATCAACATCAAGGTAAAAAGACTTATCGAAAGTCTCTTTTAAGATATCCTCCAAATGGGGTTCGTGAAAAGGAATTTTAAAGCTTTTAAGTGAATTTAGGCGGTCTGAATCAACATCAAATCCATAGGTTTGAAACCTTTTTTTTGCAAAGCCGAGTCCAGTAGTCAGGCCTACAAACCCTAATCCGAGTACAGTAATTTTCATAATAATTTACCATTATAAATTTTCAAAAACTCAAGAAACCGACCGATACCTTCGTCGACATAAACTGTGGGATTATAACCCAACAAATCCTTAGCCTTGTCAATAACAGGGCACCTACGATTTGGATTATCTGTCATGTAATCCTTATCGTCCGACTTTCCAAAAGTTGCTTTTCCTGTATAATCAAAAATCGTCTTTGCATTATTCACATAAAGCTCTGCAAATTCCCTCACGGAAATTTCAGGTTTATCAATACCGATATTAAAAGCTTCAAGCTTGTTGTGAGTTAACACTTTCAAATAACCCGTAATGGCATCAGAGATATAACAAAAAGTACGTGTAGGTTTACCATCCGACAATATGTTAAGATCACGTCCATCAAGAATGCATTTTGCAAAATCAGCCGGAAGTCTTTTGTCGTGAATACTCATTCCGGGTCCATAGTTATTGAACGGCCGGGCAATAGTCACCGGGAAATCGTATTTGCTATTGAAAATCCAGCACATCGTTTCTCCAAATCGTTTGGCTTCATCATAACAAGCCCGAGGTCCCATCGTATTCACATTGCCACGATAAGTCTCAGGTGTAGGGATAAATTCCTTTGCAGGATCTCCATAAATTTCACTACTTGAGAAGAATAAAAATCCGGTGATTTTTTTATCCAGGTAATAGTCAAACAATCTTCGCAAACCTGTGATATTTGCGTCAATCGTTTCTACAGGATAAATGCGATAAAAGGTAGGTGAGGCTATGGAAGCCATATGAATAATCAAATTGGCCTTATCAGAATCAGGAACTGAAGCAACATCATCAGAGATGATATTGAATTCATGAAGTGAAAAGAAGTCGTATTCATCATTCACTTCGTCTAGCCAATCTTTATTACCCGTAAGAAAGTTATCAAGGGCAATAATCTTTCGAATGTTTAGCTGCTCTTTGTACTTTGTCAGAAAATGAACGAAGTAGTAGCCTAGAAAGCCACCGCAGCCTGTTAGAAGGATCGTTGAATTATCAAACTTTGCCTTCTCTTGATCGGTAAGTCCATTAAAAATCTTTAATAGATCTTCCGTAAGAATTTTGTTTTGTCTCATCACACATGTATTTCTTTACTTTTGATATAGTCTTACTAGCTTCTTGCCCCTAACCGCAAGAGACCTGAGGATATGGTCAGTATCCTCACTACTTATCGATTCAAAGGACGGCAGCCCAAAAAAATCATAAGTTTATAAAATTAGTACATCATATAAAAAGGTGGAAACAGGAGGACCTGATACAGCTTCGCCCCCTCACTCACAGAAATGTCATTCTGGTGAACTTTAAAATTCAATCTTCCTTAAAACCGGGTTTTTACTCCCCCTGTTTTCAGAGAAGATACTGCTTCGCCCTTTCACCCACAAACAAGGTACTACCAACGCGTGAATGATGCAAATCTTATATCATCAAATATGCGATGAGATCTTTCCTGACACAATGGGTAATTTCACGTAAATACTCCACTCTTATCCCAAAAACCGACAGCAGACCCTTATTATTTTTGGATTAATCGTACGATCAACTTGAAGTTTACGCTCACAAACCTGCGTGAGTCATCAAACATTCCTAAAAACAAAAATGGCCATCAATTAAATTGACAGCCATTCGATATCTTGTTGTATATTCTTACAAAATCAACATTGCATCGCCATAGGTTCCGAAGCGATAGCCTTCTTTAATAGCTTGTTGATAAGCATCCATAACCAAGTCATATCCTCCAAAAGCAGCTACCATCATCAATAAGGTTGACATTGGTAAGTGGAAGTTAGTAATCATACGATTTGCCACACTAAACTCGTATGGAGGGAAAATAAACTTGTTGGTCCATCCTTCAAATGGTTTCAGATGACCTTGGGTTGAAACGGAAGTTTCCAATGTTCGCATCACGGTTGTTCCGACAGCACAAACATTTTTCTTTTGCATTTTCGCATTATTGACAACATTGCATGCTTCATCTTTAATCCAGATTTGTTCCGAATCCATCTTATGCTTAGTCAAATCTTCAACGTCTACACTTCGGAAGTTTCCAAGTCCAACATGTAAGGTTACATAGCTGAAGTCCACTCCGATAATCTCCAGACGCTTCAATAGCTCGCGACTGAAATGGAGTCCTGCAGTTGGTGCAGCAACAGCACCTTCGTGTTTCGCAAAAATTGTTTGGTAACGATCTTTATCTTCAGGGGTAACTGCTCGTTGTATAAAACCAGGTAGTGGAGTTTCACCCAGGCTGTACAACGTCTTTTTGAACTCATCGTAGGGCCCGTCAAACAAGAAACGTAAAGTACGACCACGAGAAGTCGTATTGTCAATAACCTCGGCTACCAACATATCGTCTTCGCCAAAATATAGTTTGTTACCAATACGTATTTTACGAGCCGGATCAACTAATACGTCCCACAAACGCTGCTCACGGTTAAGCTCGCGTAATAAAAACACTTCAATTTTAGCGCCCGTTTTTTCCTTGTTCCCATATAAACGTGCCGGAAATACCTTGGTATCATTGAATACCATGACATCTTTATCGTCAAAATATTCGGTGACATCTTTAAATAGTTTGTGTTCGATTTTGCCGGTGTCACGATGCAATACCATCATTTTCGACTCATCCCTGTTTTGAGTGGGATGCAAGGCAATCTGCTCTTCATCCAGTTTATATTTGAACTTAGATAACTTCATATATGAATAATTTTTTGATAATCCAAAACCCCGTTTTACGGGCGAATATTCAATTGGTTACAAATTTGTCTATATTTTTTAGAAAGTCTTCTGCCGTTAAGGCATCCTCGACCCGAAAATCTCCGATTTGTGTTCGTCTCAAACCAACGAGATAAGCTCCGCTTTCGAGCGCTTTACCAATGTCACGAGCCAGAGAACGGATGTAAGTTCCTTTACTACAAACAACTCGAATCTCAATTTGATTAGGCAAAAACTCAACTAACTCAATTTCTTTAATATTGATCTGGCGAGCTCGCATTTTTACCTCAGTTCCTTTCCGAGCATGGGTATATGCGCGCTGTCCGTCAATTTTAACGGCACTGAATACCGGAGGTATCTGTTCGATATCGCCAATAAACTGCTGCAAAACTTCCTCGACTTTCTTTTTTGAAATGTGTCCCGTTTCAAACTGGGCATCTTCTTCGGTCTCTAAATCAAAAGATGGCGTTGTAGCACCCAATTTCAGTTTGGCAAAGTATTCTTTTTCACCTGCCTGAAAAGACTCAATTTGCTTGGTCGCTTTTCCGGTACATAAAATCATCAGCCCGGTAGCTTTTGGATCTAAGGTGCCAGCATGCCCCACTTTGAGCTTTTTAATACCGACCGCACGGCAAAGATTATTCCGTACCTTTTGCACTAGATCAAAGGATGTCCAATTCAATTCCTTATCAAAAAGCAATACTTCTCCTTTGACAAAGTCAACGTTTTTGGGTTCCTCGCCCATGAAAAACTCTTTTAATTAATAGTTTACCAGAAATTTGGAGTCGATTTTTCAGCCTGCAAAGATAGCAATTAAACCGATAATGAGGCAATAAGCAGCGAAATAAATTAGCTTGCCTTGTTTGACAATCTTGATCATCCACTTGCAGGCAAGCAACCCGGATATAAACGCAGCAATAAAACCAACAGCTAAAGGAAGTACGCCAATTGAGTCTGCAGCGCTCATCTCACCACCCACGAGGTCGAGAAAGTTGGCACCAATAATTGGAATGAGCACCATCAGAAAGGAGAATCGAGCCATATCTTCCCGCTTTTTACCAAGCAAAAGTCCTGTGGCAATTGTAGATCCGCTACGAGAAATTCCGGGGACAACGGCCATCGCCTGGGCAATTCCAATGATCAAAGCATCGAGCCAGCCAATGCTTTTTTCGCGCGATTTGGCAAAATAGGTGAAGCCGAGCAAGCACGCCGTAATCAAAAGCATGCTTCCAACAAACACAAGGTTGCCGGTAAACAGGCTTTCTATCTTTTCTTTAAATAGCAAGCCAAGAATAAGCACCGGGATTGCTGAAAGAAGAAGGTAGGAGACATATTTGGTTTCCTGATTCCATTCGAAAGCCAATAAACCTTTAAATAAGTTTGAAATATCTTCCCGGAAAACAACCAGCGTGCTTAAAACAGTGGCACCATGAACGACCACAGCAAAAAGCAAATTATTATCCCCTTTTACGCCAAGTAGAGCATGTCCTATTTCGAGATGGCCACTAGAGCTGACGGGCAAAAATTCAGTTAATCCCTGAATAATGCCTAACAAAAATGCCTGTAATAAATCCATTGACTATTTCTCGGTTTTTGATCGTTTCATAATAGCATAAATTTCAAATAGAAAGCCAAACAGAACCACGAGAGGTGCCAGCGTAATTCTCCGGAAACTAAAGATTTCGGGATTAAAAACTGAAGGGTCTTCGCTTTTTCCGCCAACCATTAAAATGAAGCCAACTACTACAATTGCAAAACCGATTAACAACAACTTGTAGTTTTCTTTGCCCAGTGCGAATGTTGGTTGCGAGTTTTCCTGCTTGCTATTTGCCATAATTGAAGTCGATTAAATTGCTACGAAAGTAAAAAATCTATTTTTAATAACCATTCTCAGTAATTGAATATTGTCTGAAAACAGATGAAATAACAATTTTATAGCGTTTTAATAATTTACAAAGCGCTAATAGCTAGGTGTAAAAAAGCTCATCGTACCTGGCTCGAAGGTATTTATTGACAGAAAAGTAGGTTGATAACCAGGAAATCAAAATACCAAACCCTAAAACAATAACAAAAACAAGGCCGACGGCACTAAACTGCTGACTGTCTATAATACCTTCAAAGTCTTGCCGGTATGAGTATATTATTGCCACGATTCCCATATTGGCGATCAATGCTCCTACAATTCCAAATACAATATTTTTCAGAATGAAAGGTCGTCTGATAAACGAGCGGGTAGCTCCTACTAATTTCATTGTGTGAATGATAAATCGTTGCGAATAAATAGCAATACGGATCGTGTTATTAATCAAGGTTGAAAAGATGACAAGAAGCAGTACCGAAAATATCAACAGGAATAAACTAATTCGTTTGACATTTTGATTGATAATGCGCACCAGATCGCGCTGATAATAAACCTCTTTCACCTGAGGATACGACAAAAAGTCATTTTCAAGTACCGCCAAGCTATCTTCCTGCATATAAGCAGCATGCAATTTCACATCGACCGAGGAAAACAAGGGATTAAATCCTAAAAACCCGACAAAATCCTCGCCCAATTCTTTGGTCAATTGTTTGGCTGCATCTTCTTTATCCACATAACTAGATGACTTTACGTAATCCGAAGCACTCAATATTTTCTGAAGGCGTAAAATCTCAGCCTCACCAACATTGTCGTTTAAAACCAAGGTGAAGCCCACATGTTCGCGCACATAATCGGACAGCCGGCCGGCATTCAGTATTAGAAGTGACAGCATCCCCAGCAGAAATAAGACCAGAGTAATACTGATGGTCGAAGTCAGATAAGAACGTATTAATCTGCGTTTAAGCTTTGTCGGTCGCCTCTTCTTCATTTTTTCCTTTCTTCTTTAGCTCATAAATAGTAACTCCTGCCAATGCCAATAGCAGAATGATGGAACTAGCCAGCGAAATGTTATTCCCAACAAGGTATGACTGTGGTTCGAACTTGAATTCGACTTTGTGTTTTCCTGGAGGAATAGGCAGCGCCCTCAAAATATAATTTGCTCGCACATGTTCAACAAGCTCCCCATCAATATATGCATTCCAGCCCTTGTCGTAATATATTTCGGAGAAGACGGCCAAGGGTGTTCCGTTCTCAACATTGGCTTCGTAGGTTAGGTGATTGGGTTGATATGCGATCAATTGAATAACTGATGGCGATCCTGAGTCGAAACTTACATTGGTCAGCTCATCGGAAAAACGCTGATCGATAACGGCCTCATTTGCCGGATCAAGTTCATCCAGTGCTTCAATTTCTTCGTCTGCATTTTCAACAAACTGAATATCCTCAACAAACCAGGCATTGCCCAAGGCTTGCGGGTTATGAAGTGGTGCTGCTTTCGGGTTATAAATGACATACTTGGTATTCAGCATATTGATGGCAGACAGTCCCTGAAAAACAGCACCCATGCCGGCTTGCGAATTGATGTTTTGCAAACGACCTCCGAGCTTCTGCATCTCTGGTGAAAGGTGGTATTCAATCATCTCCTGGTAGCGTTGCAACTTAGCTCCATGATAACCACCAACTGATTTGTGGAAATAGGAAGTTGAAGCATCGGCCCACGGATTCACTGATAGATTTAAAACCCGATAATCCAAACTCTTATCTTTTAAAATCTCCTGATCGGCTTGCGATGCCACAAACGGAGTTTCGGCTTTTTGCTTCGATACAAAATCATCATCATTCAGGTAACGCTTATTGACAGGCCAAAGATCTACCAGAATTAAAATTGCCCAAATTGCCAACGCATAGCCGGCCTTTATCTTTTGTTTGATGTAGAGCCAAATCACCGCAGCAGCAATAGTCACGAAAAGGAATGTTTTAAACGCATCTGTCCGCAACACCATTCGTCGGTCAGCTCGCAAGGCTTCCATCAGTTGGTCCGGCCATCCGGCTTGCACCAGGCGGGCATCCGATGGAGCCCGAAAGTCGCCTGCCAAACCCGGCAGTAGAAGAAAGACCAAAGCCAAGCCTCCAACAATAAACCAGGTGTATTTTAATTTTTGAATGAGTTCTTTCTGATTTTGGCGATTTTGATACAACTCCCGCACAGCCAGGACACCCATCAAAGCCATGGCAAATTGCTGAATGACAATGATGTTTTTCACATCCCGAAACTTATTGTACGCGGGAAAATAGTCAATCATAAAATGACTCAGAAAAGCAAAATTCTTGCCCAAGGACAATAGAAATGAAATAACAACAACGGCCACAATCCACCATTTATCTTTTCCCTTCAATACAAATAAGCCAAGCACAAATAAGAAACAAAGTACCGCTCCGTAGTAAAACGGTGCGCCGGCAATCGGCTGAGTTCCCCAATATAGAGGTAGATTCTCACTGATCCTTTTGGCTTGTGCCTTCCCTTGATTTTTTGCAAAAAATTGGTACACATGCGATTCGTCTCCCAATGGCTCGGCCATACCTCCTCCTTTAAATCGAGGGATAAAAGCAGTCATCGCCTCACCTAAATCATAACTGTAATCCAGGATGTAGCTTTTATCCAAGCCCGAGGTCTGATCGTCATCCTGCGGCGTCAGGTCCGACTCTCCGCGCATGGTCTCCTCCCCATACTCATAGGTGGTATAAAGCCGGGCAAAGTTTGTTCCAACAGCAAAAAGTAATGCGACAATGAGCAAGCCCGAGGTTTTAAAAAATGAAGGGAGTGTTTTTTCTTTTATGGCATAAATCAAATAGGTAATGCCAACAATCAGCACCAAAATACCGGCATAATAAGTTATTTGAGGATGGTTAGCACTGAGCATCCACGAAAGGGAGATTGCCGTAAGCAGGCTTCCCAATATCCGCTTCCGTTTATAGGCTAGCAGAATTCCTGCCACAACTAAAGCCATGTATGTCAGCGTGTGTGCTTTGGTCATGTGCCCGGCATCAATCCAAACCATAAAAGCCAGATTTAAGCCATAGGCAAGAGCGCCAATAAAGCTCACCCAAATATTAACCTCGAAAACCAGCAGCAATACAAAAAACAAAGCAAAGTTTAAGATCAGGTAACTCGCAGGCCGGGGAATATTGAAATAGATCTTTTGAGCATAGGCAAGCACATTTCCCGGGTATTTTGTTGAAATCTGGTAAGCCGGCATTCCTCCAAACATACTGTTGGTCCATTGAGATTCTACATTTTTATCCCTAAAATCATTGATTTCTTTTGCCATTCCCTTTGCCCGATTGGTATCGCCCGGGGAAATCGTTTTACCTTCCAATTGGGGGGAGAAATAAACAAACGAGATTAAAATATAAAGTAGGATAATTCCGAGAATAGCAAGAATATTGCGATTGCCTTTTATCTTTGTCATCATAAACAAAAGCTTATTACATTTTGAATGGTAACAAAAGTAAACAAATAATTACTGAATCCGATAGCAATGGGGATCATCATAAAACAATCCATCAAAGGTAGTATCTGGTCGTATTTGGGTGTGATCATTGGGTTTGTGACGACGACCTATCTGTATACGGAATATTTAACTCCTGACGTTGTTGGATTATTTGGCTTATTGATCGCATATTCTACCTTATTTGGTCAGATTAGTCTTCTTGGCCTACCTGGGATTACAGCACGATTATTCCCTCTATTCAGAGATAAAAAAAATAGCCATAATGGGTTCTTATTTCTCAGTTCCATGTTTTTTATATTAGGCTTTTTGCTATTTCTAACTATCTACTTTATATTTTCTCCCTACTTAAGTGAAACCAATTTAGAGAAATCGAGATTATTCTCTGAATACATTTTCCTACTAATTCCACTCACTTTTTTTTCTATGATTTTTGTACTACTGGATACATACAACAAAGTGCTATATGATGCGGTTTTTGGAACTTTTCTTCAAGAATTTCTACAACGTTCTCTTATTTTTACTTTTGCCTTACTTTTTGCTGTAAAATTAATCTCGCTCAACCAACTAATTATTTATTTTGCTGCTTCAATTTGCGTGAAAGGGCTAGTTATGATTGTCTTTCTTTGGTATAAAAAAGATCTAAATTTTCGCCCACAAATCAACTTTATTAACAGAAGTCTTCGGCGGGAAATTTTTGATGTAGCGCTTTTCTCGCTTATTGGAGGGCTAGGCTCTATGTTGGTTTTCAATATTGACAAAATTGTTATAAATCAAATACTCGACCTGAGCAATACTGGAGTTTATACTATTGCTTTTTACTTTGGATCATTGGTCGTTATTCCTTCCCGTCCACTCCTCAAAATTTCGGGTACTCTTATTGCCGATGCATGGGCAGTTAATAATCTGAAAAAAATAAATGAAATCTACCGAAAAAGCTGCCTCAACCAATTCATAGTTGGAGGATTCTTGTTTATAGGCATTTGGATGAATATTGATAATATACTCATCATTCTCGGGGATGATTACTATCAATCAAAATGGGTTATTTTTTTTATTGGGTTAGGCTACTTATTTGATATGATGACTGGTGCAAATGCTCAAATCATTGGATACTCGAAATATTATCGAATTACACTAGTATTTATCGTTGTTTTAATTCTTACAGTATTAAGTCTATTGTATTTTTTAATTCCGATATGGGGAATCACTGGAGCGGCAATAGCAATTGCTACTGCGCTTCTTCTCAATAACTCTATGCGCTACATCTTTTTGTTACATAAATACAAAATGCAACCTTTTAACTATAAGCATATAATTGTGGCATTTTTCTTTACTGGTATTTATTTTTTGATTGATTTGATTCCTCAGCAATACTTTATCATTGATATAGTAATAAGAGGAGCCAGTTATACTTTGATTTCTGCACTTTTTTTTATCTTATTTCCTATATCTGAAGAACTTAGTGCCATATTCAGTCACTTTTTTCGGTACTTTGAAAAAAATGTATAACGTTTTATACTGCCCTTTTAAGTGCTAAATAATTCCCTTTTAATAAAAGCTTTAAATAATTTAGAAAGGTAATTTTGCCCTTATACCTATAATATCTCTTACACGAGAAATAAATATCTACAAAAATAAAAAGCCAAGGAAACAATCTGGCGAAGGATATGCCATCAGCTATGACCTTATCCGCTTCTATTATCTTCCCTGATGATTCAAAAGGATGCATTACATAAGGGATCGGCATGTATGTAATTACCAGCTTTTTTTTAAAACAATCATTCAAAAATAGCACTTCCTCCCCTGATGAATAATCTGCTCCTAAACCAAGATTTTCATTGAAAAAGCATCTATTTTTTAAGATTGAATTTCTTCTCGCAACAATTTCTATTGAAGAAACTCTCATAATATCTAGTTGATGACTGAGTTTAAATGGGTTCGCTTTATACTTTTTATAAGCTCTCCCGTCAGGCGTCTTTATTTGAAAAATCCCAATATCAGTACTTCTTTTATTAAAGCAATCTCTAATCACTTCAATACTGTTCGATAGATAAGTAACATCATCATCACCGATAACTATAGTATCACCTTCTGAATTTTTCAATGCTGTATTTCTACTTTTAGAAATGCCTTTTCCTGATATTGAAATACATCTAACACTTAGAGTATTGTGTTTCAATTCATGTTTAGGTACAGCAATATCAATGCACTGATTAATAACAAGTACTTTAAAATCTCTGGTTTTGATATTTTTAAACATTTCGTTTAAAAATGACAAATCGCATCTATTTATTGTTGAGATTAAAAACTCAATGGTCATATCTTAATAATTATTAAAATAACTTTATTTTATACAGATCTGTCTTTATTTAAAATAGTCAAACCAAATTGCTTAACGATTTTTAAAAAAACTAAACTCCTGAATAATCCTTCGCGAACGAAAAAAAATATTCCAAACAATTTAAGAAAACTTAAAGGAAACAATTGATTCAATTTAGGATAGACTCCAAATCGTCTATAAACAATTTTATTAATATTTTTCAGGAGAATTACCAACCTGAAAAAATCAGGCTTGGTCAGGCTTTGCCCATTTATAAATCGGTTTATTATATTGTGCGATTGAATATACGGCACACCTAACTCCCTTAAATTTTTCAACCGAATTGAGTTCGCCACTTTCGTTTGCACGTAATTCCTCTTCCTCTTTTCATTTTTATCTTTAAGATCCCGGTATCTAAGGACTATGGATGAAATATTTGCCATCTTACAATTACCCTTTCTCATAAGCCTAGACCAAAGCTCAAAATCTTGTGACTTTTTATACAATGTATTGTATCGCACATGATGCCTCCTAATGAAAGAAGTTCTAAAAACAATTGTTGGATGAAAAAATTGAGGATTGAAAACTGTGTTTGCTTTGATATATTTATCATCAATTGGCACACGACTTAAACTCTTAAAAATCTTTCCGTTTTTATCAATTCTACTTACAAAACCTCCGCAAATATCAATTTGATCGTTCTTTTCTAAGAAACCAATTTGTTTAATAAATCGATCTTTTAGGCATATATCGTCCGAATCCATTCTTGCGATATATTTTCCACATGCCATATCCAGAGCCTTATTTAGTGAAGCTGCGAGCCCTAAATTTTTGGTATTTTGAATAAACACGATCCTAGGATCGTCAAACTCCATGACAATTTTTGATGTATTATCAATTGAAAAATCGTCAATAATAATGAATTCAAAATTTGAGTATGGCTGTGATAACACGGATTGAATTGCATCGTGCACATAATTCTCAGTATTATATACTGCCATTATTATTGATATTTGAGGCCTTGTTTTCAATCTATTTTTTTATATATCCCCATGCTGGCAACCAATAGGAGTTAAAATCCGTCTCCCCTTCCAATAAATAATCAATTACTTTAATACTCAATGTCCTGAACCAGGTTGCCCACATATCAGATTTATATGTAGCCGTTTCCATCAATTTCCAACCACTATAAAGATAATATTGTGGGAAAATTCTACTTTTAATTAGATTATTGATTTTTGATTCTTCAATCTTGTAAGAAAATCCGCCGTCACTGTTCTGAGAGTTATTAATAACATCCCTCATTTTAAGAATGATACTTGAAATTTCACTCTTCCTGTAATCAGTTTGATTCAAACATCTTAGATAGATCTCAATGGCATCATAATCTTCACAAGCGCCCCCATTTTTTCTTCTCATTAATCCATTCGAATTATGTAAGCGTATTGTATTGTCGATGATTTTCTTTATAAACGGAATTTCAATATCAAGATAATCATAAAACAAGAGTAAATGAGCTGTGCCAAAACAGCCATCATATAAATTATTCCCATTTAAATTTGTTCCCCAAAATCCAGTATTTTTATCCTGTGCCCTATTAAGTAATTCTATCAATAGATAAATACTATCTTTTGATACATTTGATTTTTCAGAACCGTAATAACATTTGTAAAATAAAAAATATAGCACAAACATTATTTTGTTGCTCTCATACCAAAATCTTGACAGATCCAGGCTATTAAACCATTTTTCCAGTTGATTCTGATCTTGAAAATATATTTTGCTAAAATTAATGTCAGAATCATGGTATCCTAATACATCCAATGCTACCAGACTAAAATAAGTAATTTGTCCTTCTAAATAGTCAATTTTATGATTTCCTACTAAGGCTTGAGGAGACAACAAAGGATCAGAAATTCGATTTTTTGACAAATCGATTCCATCAGCTATATATCGGATTAAATCTTCACGAGAATCTCTTAAACCCATCTTCCCTCTGATTAAGAAATCTGTCATAACTCCAAAACTGGAAGACAACAAAGATGATTCTGACGATTTGGAAAATTTATAACTTCCATCATCTTTTCTAGATGATATCAAATAGGATATTAATAATTCATTATTCATTTCAAAATTATTTTAAGAAAGCTGCGAAATGAAAATAGTGATGATTATTTCCGATACCTGCCTGCTCTCTTTTGAAAGAATTTTAAAATTTGCACTTGTTAGCTTTTCTTCTATTTCTTCAACTGTGTATTCTTTAATATGATAAGGATTTCCACTATGACTTCCCTTTACTGGATAGGGAGAAGATAATATTAGTAATCCTCCATTCTTTAATACTCTTTTACATTCATTTAAAAATTTATCTCCTACTTGTTCTGAAACGTGTTCAATTCCTTCTAAACACACAACCACATCAAAAGACTTATTTTTGAAATCTAACAGATCCATGCTGCCAACCTGAAAACTGGCAACTACTGGATACAACTTCTTAGCTTCAATTATGGCTTCTTTTGAAATGTCCACTCCTGTAATATGTCTAGCTCTTTTCAGTAAGGATGTTCCCCACCCCATTCCACAAGGGACATCAAGAACAATCTTACCATCACAATATTTATTTGCTATTTTATATCTCCAAAATAATGCCTTACGGTAAGGATTAAAACTTATAAAAGGAATAATACCAAAAAGTCTTGATTTTCTAAACCAATTAAAATGCTTTGGATGAGCTCTTTCCGCCATAGTGAAATAAATTAATAATTTCTAAAACATTATTCGTAATCAATATATTACCTCGAATTTTTATTTGTCTTTCGTGTAAAAAAGGTTGTAAGATTGCCTGTTAAACTTTGCCGCGAAAATCTCTCAATCTCCTGTACGACTTCCTCTTCAAAAGCTACAGATTTATCAAGAACAAACCTTCTAATATCCTTTAGTCTGTTTTGAGTTTTAAAAATCTCCCCCGCCCCACATTCCTTCATAATCCTCGCCACATCTCCATCAGTATCTCCAATCGCCAAAACAGGTGTTCCCGAAGCCAAATATTCGAAGAGTTTTCCGGGAATATGCCCTTTCGCATTGGCCGACTGATTCAAAAGTAACAATAACATGGATGCTTCCCCGTATTGTTTGATCACTTCGTCATGCGGCAGATACCCTAAGTATGTGGTTCGTTTCCCCACCAATGGTAAACTTTTGATTTCATTCAGCACTTGCTGATCAATGTTTCCGATGATACGTAATTCAAATTTTGAAGCAAACGCTTGATCTTGCTGGCACATATCTTCCAGCAAACTCCATAAAAATGAAGGATTTCGCAAGGAAGTCATTAAACCGGTGTATGTAAACACAAACTTGCCTGTGTCCACCTTTTTGTAATCTATAAAATCATCCTCGTCGTAGCCGTTGGTAATGACTTCAACTTTTTTTGCCCCTAGATCCAGCAATTCCTTCTTCCAGTTTTCACTGACACTTAATACCAGATCAGCACTTGTAAGTACTTTTTTCTCCAAAGATCGTTGTCGATTTCGTGCCCACTTCGAAAGCTTAAAAATATCCAAATAATCAATCGTACTCCAGGGATCTCTGAAGTCGGCAATCCATTTCAACTGAAACTTCTTTTGAAGTTTTAAGCCGATTAAGTGGACGCTATGAGGCGGTCCTGTAGTAATCACACAATCCGGCTGAATTTTTCTTATCCTTTTCTTTAAAACTTTGTATACCGGATTGACCCAAAACACCCGTGGATCAGGGATCATCAGATTTCCACGCAACCAAAGGCTCAGGCTTTCCATCCAACTTTTCTTCTTATCGTCAAAAAGAAACCCTGTGTTGACTTTTTCTTCCTTCTTTTTACCAGTAAGAATTTTGAATAACTGGTAGGGCTCCCAGATCGGCACTTTGATCACTTCTACCTCATCATGAATATCCTTTAAGAGGGTTTCATCTACCGAAGGATAATCGGCATTTTCAGGCGCAACTACAATGGGTTCCCATCCAAACTCAGGCAGATATTTGGTAAATTTCAACCATCGCTGAACTCCTCCTCCACCAGCAGGTGGCCAATAATAAGTAATGATTAAAACTTTTTTCACACCCTTTTCTTTTTGTAACAAAAGTAATATTCTTCTCTTTTCTCCTGTGGTTTTTATGAAATCTTATTTGAAGAAATGCCATACGACGACATTAGGGTGGGCCAAATTTCGTTCGGGACAGGAGAAAATGCGCTGTGAACAGTCAATGCTCACTGTGGAGGCGACATTTCTCGTTGTGGCCGGTCATTTTTCATTCTGGACGGGAAAACCTGCGTTCTGGACGGTCAACTCGTGTTCTGGATAAGAGAAAGTGCATTCTGGCGGGTCAAATCTCATTCTGGAGGCGTGAAAGTGCGTTCTGGACGATCATTCCTCGTTCTGGACGGTCAATTTCCGTTCTGGCGGGTCAAGCTCCGTCGGGGCTACTAAAATCAAGGGTTTCAAATTTTCTCTGCTAGCTGTCCGGCATGCATTCTATCGCTCAACGACAATAAGACAATCCGGGAATCCGTATCTTTTTCTTCCGGTAAGTAATATTCTTACCGCATTTCCTGTTATTTTTATAAAATCTTAAACTATAAAATGCAATTCAACGACCTCAACAAACAATACCACGCCTATCAAACGGAAATTGATGCCACTATTCAATCGGTGATTAATTCCTCTTCTTTTATAAATGGAAAAGAAATTGAACTGCTGGAATCAGAATTGGCTGATTTTACGGGTGTGAAACATGCCCTGGCATGTAGCTCAGGAACCGATGCCCTTTTGCTCGCCATGATGGCGCTGGAGTTGAAGCCTGCCGATGAAGTGATTTGTCCGGCCTTCAGTTTCATTGCATCGGCATCCATGGTCAGCTTTTATAAAGCCCGCCCCGTTTTTGTAGACGTTTCTCCAATCGATTTCAATATTGATGTCACCAAAATAGAAGAAAAGATTACACCTCAGACCAAAGGGATCATTGCCGTCTCGCTTTATGGTCAGTGTGCTGATATGGATGCGATCAATGCCATTGCGAAAAAACATGGGCTTTGGGTGATCGAGGATGGCGCCCAATCGTTTGGAGCGATATATCATGGTAAACGCTCTTGCTCAATGACCGACATCGCCACTACCAGTTTCTTTCCGGCCAAGCCTCTGGGATGCTATGGCGATGGAGGTGCAATTTTTACTGACAATGATGTACTGGCTGAAAAATTAAAGATGCTTCGTTCACACGGGCAGGAAAAACGTTACATCCACAAGTACATTGGGATTAACGGGCGAATGGACACCCTGCAAGCTGCAATTCTCCGGGTGAAGTTGAAATACTTTGAAGAAGAAATTAAAAAACGGCAACAAGCCGCCAAGCACTATTCACAGCTGCTGGACGGACATGTTCTTTTGCCTGAACTTGTTGAAGGTCGTACTAGTGTTTGGGCTCAATACACCATTGGTATAGAAAACCGGGATGAATTAAAGGAAAAATTGGATCAGGAGGGTATTCCTGCAGTAGTCCATTATCCGGTGATTTTGCCCCGACAAGAAGCTTTTCATAACAATCTTTCAGCTCGTGAACCGTTTGAAGTGTCAGAACTTTTGGCCGAAACCGTGTTGTCGCTACCCATACATGGGTTCATCACTGACGAAGAAGTAATACGAGTGGCAGAAGCGGTAATGAAACATCGGGGCTAAAGCCCCTATTCGTTCCAGCAGGCGGGGTTAGTGAACCGCCCGGAGTTGGCGAAGTGAACGAGGTACTACACTTATCATGTAGTATGACTAACTCCGTCCTTCAGGGCGGAGACCTGTGTGAAAGAGATTAACCCGGGCTTTAGCCCGAACAAGATATAATAAAAATGGACAAAACTTATTTTACACATGAAACAGCCATCATCGACGATGGTGCCACAATTGGTTCCGGAACAAAAATCTGGCACTTTAGTCATGTAATGCCCGGGGCGCAGATTGGCCAAGAATGTGTACTTGGGCAAAACACTTATGTCGGCGGAAAAGCGTGCATCGGCAACCGGGTAAAAATTCAGAATAATGTCAGCGTGTACGATTCGGTCATTTTAGAAGATGATGTTTTTTGTGGTCCAAGCTGTGTTTTTACGAATGTTGTGAATCCCCGTTCTTTTGTTGAACGAAAAACGGAATACCAAGAAACCCGCATTAAACGAGGAGTTTCCATTGGCGCCAATGCAACGATTGTGTGCGGTGTCACCATAGGAGAGTATGCTTTTATTGGAGCCGGGGCTGTTGTTACTAAAGATGTTAAACCCTATGCGCTGATGGTTGGTGTGCCAGCCATACAAAAAGGCTGGGTAAGTCAATCTGGAGCTGTGTTGGATGAAAATCTACAATGCCCGGAGACCGGTAAAAAATATCAAGTTGTCAACAATCAATTGGAAAAAGAAAACGAATGAAATTAAAAGAAACCATACTTCAGAAAATTACTGATTCCAAAGAAGTGGTGGGAGTCATTGGCTTAGGATATGTGGGATTGCCACTAGCTGTAAGCTTTGCGTCTGAAGGCGTTCAGGTTATTGGCTTCGAGAAATCAGAAGCGAAGGCCTCCAAAGTTAATGCTGCTGAAAATTACATTAGCGATGTAAAAGATAACGATTTAACTCGCGTTGTTGAAGGAGGGAAACTTGTAGCGACAACTAACTTTTCGAAACTGAATAGCTGCGATGCGATTCTGATTTGCGTGCCGACCCCGCTGGATATCTTCAAAAAACCAGATATGAGCTTTATTGAAGATTCGTGCAATTCGATAGCCCGGCACATGAAAAAAGGGACTTTTGTCTGTCTGGAAAGTACAACTTACCCAACCACAACTGAAAATGTTATCCTACCAATTTTAGAAGAGCAGTCCGGGTTGAAGCATGGTGATGATTTCTGGTTGGCTTTTTCTCCCGAGCGTGTTGACCCGGGGAATAAGCAATTTGTCACCCGAAATACACCTAAAGTTTTAGGTGCCTTAACTGATGATGGACTGGAGATTGGGAAAGCCATTTATGCAAAAGCGATCGATTCGATTCACACCGTAAGCTCGCCACGGGTTGCCGAAATGGTCAAAATTTTGGAAAACACTTATCGGTTGGTAAACATCAGCCTGATTAATGAATTGACTTTACTGTGTGGAAAGATGGACATTAATATCTGGGAGGTGATTGATGCCGCAGCAACAAAACCATACGGATTTCAGGCATTTTATCCCAGTCCCGGAATTGGAGGCCATTGTATTCCGCTCGATCCATTTTACCTGGAGCATATCGCGAAGAAGTTTGGATTCGACCTCAGCATGATTCACACAGCCGGCCACATCAACAACATGATGGCACACCGGATGACCATCAAGATTACGTCTGCCTTAAACCGACATCAAAAAGCGATCAATGGTAGTAAAATTCTTTTTTTGGGAGTGGCCTACAAACCGAATATCGATGACTCACGCGAATCACCAGCCTTAAAGATTATGGATGAGGTTGAAAAGAAAGGCGGAGAAGTTCTATACCATGATCCATTCGTCCCTAAAACCACAACCGACGAAGGTCGCATCTATCAATCTTCAGAATATTCCGCTAAGTCGTTGGGTGAAGTTGACTGTGTCGTTATCAGTACCAATCATGAGGTATTTGAGGCTGATTTCATTGAAAGAAATTCGAAATTGATCGTCGATTTAAGAAACCTGATTAAAAACCCTTCTGATAAAGTATATAAGCTGTAATGAAAAATTTTGCATTAATAGGTGCTGCCGGCTACATTGCCGAAAGACACATGCGAGCCGTAAAAGAAACCGAAAACAGAATTGTGGCGGCGACCGACGCTTTTGACGTCATGGGGCGCATGGATAGCTTCTTTCCTGAAGCTGAGTTTTTTCTTGATTTTAGTAAGTTTGAAAAATTCCTATCCGAAGAGCAAAAAACTCGTCAACCTATTGAATACGTCAGCATCTGTTCGCCAAACTATCTACATGTTCAGCATATTCAATCGGCATTAAATAATGATGCTTTTGCGATTTGCGAGAAGCCATTGGTTCTGTATCCTGAGGAAATTGAGGCGATTGAAAAAACGCAACTTTCCACCGGGAAGAAAGTGTTCAATATCTTGCAGCTTCGACTTCACCCAACCATTATTGCCTTGCGAGAAAAAATCAAAAACGGACCGAAAGACAAAATTTACGATATTGATTTGACGTACATAACTTCGCGCGGGAAGTGGTACCACCAAAGCTGGAAAGGCGACATCGATAAGTCCGGAGGAATAGCCACAAATATTGGAATTCATTTTTTTGATATGCTACAGTGGATTTTTGGCGAAGTGCAAAACAGTATTGTGCATCTATACGAAGCCGATAAAGCTGCCGGCTTCTTACAACTAAAAAATGCGCGTGTTCGCTGGTATTTAAGTCTCGATAATAACGACATTCCTCTCGAAGCAAAGGAACGGGGGATGCGGACATATCGATCAATATCTGTTGAAGGTGACGAAATCGAATTCAGTGGAGGCTTTACCGATCTGCACACCCAAACTTATCAGCAGATCTTGTCAGGGAATGGATTTGGGCTAGACGATGCGAAACCCTGCATTTTACTGACGCACAAGATAAGAAACACGAAGCCAGTTGGAGCAATTGGCGACTTCCACCCAATGGCAATAAAATGAAGAAGCCGCTTCCTGGGGGGAAAGCGGCTTTTGAGGTAATAAACTAATTAATTTTAGTTGAGGATGTTTTGATATTGTTCATTGACCAATTCTGGAAGAAAATCGGCAATTAATGCCAATGCTCGTTCGCGGTCAACTTGCGACATCAAAATAGTTTTTTGATTAGCCAATTTGTCTTCATTAATCACTTGGTTGTTTAAACTTTCAGGAACAATCAGGTCTGAAGAGTCCATTGAGCGGGCACCAAATCCCTTTTTCGAACTGACATACTTTACTTCGAAATACTTGGTGCGAACAATGTATTCGTCACCTCTTCTGGTTTCTTTCAACAAAACCTCAACGGGTCTTTTTGATTCTCCATAGGTAATTTCCCAGCTTTTCTGAAAGGTTTTGCCAGGTTCGAAATCGACTTTTGAGGAAATCTTATATTCATCAACAAAATCAGTTTCGCCACCCGCGAAAACGCTCAACGAGCATGCAAAAAATGCAACAAATAGCAAGCTAATAATTCTGTTTCTCTTTTTCATCTGATTATAATTATTTGTTTTTTATGGTATCATCTGGAACGCGCATAAAATCATACTTCTGTGTATAAAAGCTGTTAAATGCTCGTTTCATGTTGTTAATTTTTAAACATTCATGGTTATTTATCAAACTATTCCAGACAATGTTTATTTGATGTCAATACATCTGTCCGGTTTCATCTTCAATTGTTAGATGTGATTCTAACAGTGGCAAATTTAAAGGCATAATTATTACTAAAACCTGACAAAATACATGTTTTTATTTTGTTAATAAGATCAAACTTATAAATTGAAAGTCAAAGCTCCTGTTTCAATACTAAAATGATTGCATTACGTCTTTTAAAACTGATTATTCTGAAAATAAATGAAATCTAATTTACAGTTTTTTTAAAAGATATTTTAAAACATGAAATGATAGCTATTATTAGACCTATAGCGTATTTAGTAATCGTTTTACTATGAGATTATCGGTAAGTAATTTAAATATCGTATCAATCTGAAACAAATTGACACAATATCACACAAAATAGAAAAAATACTAACTTCCTTAGAGCGATAATTATCATCATTTGGCAGGTATGATGCAAAAAAAGGGTGGTTTCAAAATTGAAACCACCCACATCTATTTCGATTTATTTTTTTGAAATCTCTACTTCAATTTTGCAAACAGAGCTTTAAAATTGACTTGCGAAGCGACTACTTCCTTTAGATTAGCAATTGGCAAACGCTCTTGTTGCATGGTGTCGCGATAACGAATTGTTACTGTTTGATCTTCCAATGTTTGATGATCAACGGTAACGCAGAAAGGTGTTCCAACAGCGTCCTGACGACGATAACGTTTCCCAATCGAGTCTTTTTCATCATACTGGCAATTCAAATCAAACTTCAGGTCATCTATAATTTCGCGTGCTTTTTCAGGCAGTCCGTCTTTTTTTACGAGTGGCATAACGGCTAGTTTTACAGGAGCCAATGGTGCTGGTAATTTCAAGACTACCCGGGTATCTTTTTTACCATTGGTGTCTTCCAGCTCCTCTTCGAAATACGAAGCCGACATAATTTGCAGGAACATGCGGTCAACACCAATTGATGTTTCAACCACAAAAGGCACATAAGACTTGCCTAGTTCCGGATCGTAATATTGAATTTTTTTACCTGAAAACTTCTGATGTTGCGACAAATCAAAGTCGGTACGAGAATGGATTCCTTCAACTTCTTTAAAGCCGAAAGGAAATTTGTATTCCACATCAACGGCAGCATTGGCATAGTGAGCCAATTTCTCATGCTCATGAAAGCGATAATTGTCATCGCCAAAACCAAGAGCACGGTGCCATTTCATTCGGGTTTCTCTCCATTTGTCAAACCACTCCAATTCCGATCCGGGACGAACGAAGAATTGCATTTCCATTTGTTCAAACTCACGCATACGGAAAATAAACTGACGAGCCACAATCTCATTCCGGAATGCTTTACCAATTTGTGCAATTCCGAAAGGAATTTTCATCCGTCCGGTTTTCTGCACATTCAGGTAGTTTACAAAAATTCCCTGTGCCGTTTCCGGGCGAAGATAAACTTTCAAGGCACCATCAGCAGTCGAGCCCATTTCTGTTCCAAACATCAGGTTGAATTGGCGAACATCAGTCCAGTTTCGGGTTCCGCTAACCGGGCAGGCAATTTCCTGATCAACAATGATTTGCTTCAGTTCTGCCAGATCATTATCGTTTAGTGCCTTTGCAAAACGCTCATGCAATTCATCCCATTTCTTCTGATTTGCTAAAACACGGGGATTGGTTTCGCGAAATTGTTTTTCGTCAAACGCATCACCAAAACGCTTTTGAGCCTTGGTAACTTCCTTGTTCATCTTCTCTTCAAACTTGGCTAACTGATCCTCAATCAACACATCTGCACGATAGCGCTTCTTCGAATCTTTATTGTCAACCAAGGGATCGTTAAACGCATCGACGTGACCGGAAGCTTTCCAGATAGTTGGGTGCATAAAGATGGCAGAATCTAATCCCACGACATTCTCATGGAGCATCACCATACTATCCCACCAATATTTTTTGATGTTATTTTTAAGTTCAACTCCATTTTGACCATAGTCGTAAACCGCTCCTAGCCCATCGTAAATTTCACTCGATTGAAAAACGAATCCATACTCTTTGCAATGAGCTATCAGCTTCTTAAAAATATCTTCCTGAGCCATAAAATCTTTATTAATATATCCGTTTGAAATTAATCTACCTCTTCAAAATCAACATATTCCCCTTCATCATTCGAAAACTCCCCACCCCCGGACTTCTTCCCTTCAATGGTAACATCTCCTTCTTTTCGGGACTTTTTCTGATTGTTGAAATTGTTTGATTGTCTGGGCTGATTGAAAAACAATGGAAGGACTAATCTTGTAATGAAGCGAATCAGATAATAAATCACTATGATTACAAAAAGTGTATTAACGAAATTTACTAAAAACAAAATCACATTTAATTGTTCCATATCTCTTGAAAATCAGCGGCCGTAAAATTAGCAATTAATTACGAATTCGAAATTTTGCTAAGCGAGAATCTTCCTGACAGTAATAATCTATTAATATGAAGCAGCCATGATCAAAATTTTGCGCACACAGGAGGATAAATATTGGGGAGCCCCATGAGTTGACGCACGATATAAAAGCGCTACAGACGAGTACGGGAAATGCACAAACTTAAAACGAAAAATATAAACAGATGAAATTTTAGAATATTTTTACCTTTGAACAAAATATGAAAAAATGACTGCATACAAACGGATATTACTAAAGCTGAGTGGCGAGTCTTTAATGGGAAATCAGTCCTACGGAATTGACCAAAGCCGACTGAATGAATACGCTGAGCAAATTAAAGAAGCGGTTGCGATTGGCGTGCAAATAGGAATTGTGATTGGTGGAGGAAATATTTTCAGAGGGCTGAGTGGAGCTACCCAGGGTTTCGACCGTGTAAAGGGCGATCAAATGGGAATGCTGGCCACAGTTATCAATAGTTTGGCATTAAACTCGGCGCTAACTGCACATGGCGTAAAATCAAAAGTACTGACCGCTATTCGCATGGAGCCTATTGGGGAATTCTACTCAAAGGACAAAGCAATTGAAACACTGGAAAGCGGAGTTGTCGCCATTTTTTCGGCCGGAACAGGAAACCCTTATTTTACAACCGACACCGGCTCCTCATTGCGTGGAATTGAAATTGAGGCCGATGCGATGTTCAAGGGAACCCGTGTTGATGGAATCTATACGGCAGATCCTGAAAAAGACCCGAATGCCACCAAGTATGATAAGATCTCATTTGACCAGATTTACCATCAAAGGTTAAAAGTAATGGATCTAACAGCGACAACCATGTGCAAGGAAAACAAGCTTCCGATTGTTGTTTTCAATATGGATGTAAAAGGAAATTTGATTAAGGTATTGAAAGGTGAAAACATCGGCACACTGGTTCACCTGTAAGAAATTTCACAGAGCATATTTTGATTAAAAAAGTTAAGATTTTTCAAAATTCTCTAAATTTTTCTATATTTGCTCACAGCACAAAAATGAACTGATCATCTGAACATGGAAGAGGAATTAGAATTAATAATTGAGGTCTGCAAAGAAAAAATGGAAGCTGCCATTGATCATCTGGAAAATGAATTGGTTCATATCCGTGCTGGCAAAGCTTCTACAAGAATGTTAGATGGAATCGTGATTGACTACTACGGCAGCATGACTCCTTTAAATCAAGTAGCAAACCTGAGCACTCCTGATGCTCGAACAATTGCGATACAACCCTGGGAGAAAGCAATGATTGCTCCCATTGAAAAAGCAATAATGAATGCGAATTTAGGATTGAATCCTGAAAATAACGGTGAAATCATTCGCATAAACGTACCACCCCTAACCGAGGAAAGACGCAAAACACTAACAAAGCAAGTTAGCCAGGAAGGTGAAAAAGCCAGAATTAGTATTCGTGGTGCAAGAAAAGAGGCTAACGAAAGTTTGAAAAAGCTTTTGAAAGATGGCCTGTCTGAGGATCTGGAAAAAGATGCCGAATCAGGAGTACAACAAATGACTGATAATTTCGGCAAAAAGGTTGACGACTTATTAGAGGAAAAAAATCAAGAGATTTTAACAATATAATTGTTTCTAGTTTTCTGTTTTCTGAACATTGTTTAATTGTTTTCATGGCTTTGAGGCAGCTTAATTAGGCTGCCTCTTTTTTTGTCTTTACGCTCCTCTTCGGAGATAAAATATTTTTAGCCTTTCTTAAGCTTCCTTCCACATAATTTTTCATCCTTTATTTTTATATCTCCTCACTTTCGTTAATTTTAGAATGCTAATGATTGGATCAAACCAAACACACGAAAAGATAAAGATTGAAAAATTTAGTTGCTGGGTAAAAATTAATTTTCATCAACCCGGAACTAAGTTTGAAAATGACTTCCCTAACTTAATACATTCAAACTAAAACGATAAGCATGCAAGGATTAATAGATTATCACATGCACAGCATATTGTCTGACGGAAAGAATACTTTTGAAGAAATGGTAGTCAGAGGGATTGAATTAGGACTTGACGAAATTGGTTTTAGCGACCATGTTTGCCTGAAACCGGTTTCGTGGGCTGTTTCTCCGATCGATATTCCTGTTATGACTGAGCAAATTCTTGAACTTCGTGATAGATATCGTGATAAAATAAAAGTTCTTTATGGAATTGAAATGGATTACCTCCCCGGCAGGGAAGATGAAATACAAGATCTAATCAACAGTCTTCCATTGGATTATGTCATTGGCTCTGTTCATTTTATAGGCGACTGGAATTTTGACACCGACCAATCGCTTTATGGAAAATGGGCAAATGACGAGCTATATCATATGTATTATGAGCTGATTCAACTCGCAGCTAATTCAGGTTTATTTGACACCATCGGGCATCTTGACATTATCAAGAAATTCAGAATTTATCCTGAAAGTGATTTGTCTGAACTGCTTGAAGAAACCCTCAAAATAATCAAAGAAAACAACCTGGTTGTGGAGCTCAATACCGGAGGGTTGGATCGGCCTTGCGCCGAGTTAACCCCAAGTCCGTATATCGTCAAACGGTGTTATCACCATCACATCCCGATGACCATCTCGTCAGACGCGCATAGCACAAAGCAAATGACCAGGCATTACGAAACTGGACTGACTTTGATGAAAAAAGTTGGGATCGAAAAACTTGCAACTTTTGAAAACCGGGAACGAAAAATGATCCGAATCCTGTAATAACCCAAACAAATGACCATTAGCAGCATACAGATTCAGCTTTAAACTGACAAATGTATAAGGCTGTGTTTAATAGAAGTTGTATATTTGAGCCCAAATTTTTTGAATGAAGGAACCTGAGGGAAGCATACTAAAGAAGATTAACAGCCCTGCGGATTTAAGGAAGTTAAAACCGGAAGACTTATCATTATTGTGTGATGAACTGCGACAGTTCATTATTGATGAGGTTTCGACAAACCCTGGTCATCTCGGTGCCAGTTTAGGCGTTGTGGAATTAACCGTAGCTCTTCACTACGTCTACCAAACTCCTTACGATCAACTCATTTGGGATGTTGGGCATCAGGCATATGGTCATAAGATTTTGACTGGCCGCAGAGATATATTTCACACAAATAGAAAATACAAGGGAATCAGCGGATTTCCAAAACCTTCAGAAAGTGAATATGATGCGTTTGGCGTAGGACATGCAAGCACTTCAATTTCAGCTGCTTTAGGAATGGCAGTTGCCTCCTCAGTCAAAAAAGAAAAAGACCGCAAGATTGTTGCGGTTATTGGTGATGGATCGATGACTGGCGGCATGGCCTTCGAAGGGCTAAACAATGCTGCATCGAATAATTCTGACGTCCTCATCATTTTAAACGACAACAACATGGCTATCGACCCCAATGTTGGCGGAGTTAGTAGCTATTTACTTAACATTTCCAAGTCGAAACAATACAATAAACTAAAAAACGATGTTTGGGATGGATTGGGAAAACTCAACGGATTTGGACCTAAAGCACGTCGCCTGGTTCAAAAAACCGAAGGTGCTTTAAAGTCGTATCTCCTAAAAGAATCCAATCTTTTTGAAAGTTTAGGAATCCGATATTTTGGGCCGATTGATGGGCACGATATTGAATACCTGACTAAAGTTCTTCGAGACTTACGCGATATTCAGGGGCCAAAGCTCCTGCACATCATCACCAAAAAGGGAAAAGGATTTAAGCTGGCTGAGCTCAACCAAACAGTTTACCATGCCCCCGGGAAATTTGATAAAACAACCGGCAAAATTATTGGTTGCGAATGCGAGCTGAACAAACCTCCCAAATTTCAGAATGTATTTGGAAATACCCTGGTAGAGCTTGCTGAAAAAAATCCTAAAATTGTTGGTGTTACTCCAGCCATGCCTACTGGTAGTTCGTTGAATATCATGATGGAGAAAATGCCCGATCGTGCTTTTGATGTGGGTATTGCAGAGCCACATGCAGTTACGTTTTCTGCGGGAATGGCTATCCAGGGAATGATTCCTTTCTGCAATATCTATTCAACGTTTATGCAACGGGCATACGACCAAATCATTCACGATGTGGCCATTCAGAATTTAAATGTCGTTTTTTGCCTCGATCGGGGAGGATTGGTTGGTGCCGATGGAGCTACTCATCACGGAGTTTTTGATTTAGCCTACATGCGAAATATTCCAAACATGACAGTGTCGGCTCCGATGGATGAGATTGAGTTGCGAAATATGATGTACACCTCGCAGCAGGAAAACATGGGCCCTTTTTCAATACGCTATCCTCGTGGCTGTGGCTGCAAAGTTGATTGGAGGCAACCATTCAAATTAGCTGAAGTAGGCAAAGGACGCACGCTTACCGAGGGAGACGACTTGGCTGTGTTAACCATTGGAACCACCGGAATAGCAGCCTCGCGTGCTGTAAAGTCGTTGCACAAAAAAGAATTCTCAGTTGCTCATTACGATATGCGATATGTAAAACCGCTGGATGAAGAGTTATTGCACCAGATTTTCAGGAAATTTAAACAGGTTATCACCATTGAGGACGGTGTGATTCAAGGTGGATTTGGCACGGCAGTCTTAGAATTTATGTCATCCAACAACTATTACTCAAAGCTGGTCCGCATGGGAGTTCCCGATCATTTTGTTGAACATGGAACACCAGAAGAATTGCACCGGGATTGTGGCTTCGATCAAAAAGGAATTTACAACAGGTGTCTTGAATTACTTCAAGGGTAATTGTTTTTTCACCAGATAAAAATACTTTTTAAATGCACGATTCGTTTAGCAAGCAGAACTAAACTTTACAAACTTGGAACTTTATTTTAAAAAACGACGCTGGAAGATCTTGTTGCTATTGGCAGCTATGCTCATTGGGGCAAGCTCTTTAATTTATACCAATTGGCTGGTTAATCAAATGTCGGGTCAGGAGCGTAAAAGTGTTGAATTGTGGGCCGAAGCGATGAAGCGATTAGTTGATACTGAGCGTGGAGCCAATCAAGACCTTACCTTGCTTCAAGGAATCATTGAAAACAACACGTCCATTCCCATTATTTGGACCTCAGCCGACGATAATATTCTGGGAGACAGGAATATTAAGTACAACGAGAAACGAAAAGATGTAGTCCTGCAACATGAATTGCAGAAGATGAAAGATCAAAAAGACCCCATTGAAATTGTCCTTTCTGAAAATACAGTTCAATACCTCTATTATCGCGATTCAAACTTATTGCAGAATTTACGTTATTTTCCATTAGCACAGTTTGGGGTAATTATGCTCTTCATAACCGTTTCGTACTTTGCGTTTAGCTCTTCACGAAAAGCCGAGCAAAACCAGGTTTGGGTGGGCATGTCGAAAGAAACAGCTCACCAGCTGGGCACGCCCATTTCATCATTGATGGCGTGGATCGAAATTCTAAAAATGAGAGATATTGACGAGACCACTATTTCTGAAATCGAAAAAGATGTTTCGCGTTTGGAAAAAATTACCGAACGTTTTTCAAAAATTGGCTCAAGACCTGAGCTATTGACCGACGACCTTAAAAAGGTGCTTATCTCTTCGGTGAGTTATCTTGAAAACAGGTGCTCCAAAAAAGTAAAGTTTATCCTCGACATGGATGAAAATACCTACTACGATGTTCCGCACAATGCAGCTTTATTCAGTTGGGTAATCGAAAATTTGTGCAAAAATGCCATCGATGCTATTGACTCCGATGGCGTTATCAGCCTTCATCTCACCAAGAAAAATTCGAGCTTGGTTTTAGACATTTCGGATAATGGAAAAGGGATCTCAAAATCGCAGTTTAAAACGATATTCGAACCAGGTTATACAACTAAAAAACGAGGATGGGGACTTGGCCTATCGCTGGCAAAGCGGATCATTGAGAACTACCATAAAGGAAAAATTTTCATTAAACATTCTGAAATTGGGAAGGGTACAACCTTCCGGATTGTCCTTCCAACGAGTTGACTTTTCAACATCGAAAAATTCAATAATCTACTGACAGAAAGATTTTTGCAGAAAAGCAGGTTTTCGTTGTTAAAAAAATCAGATAATTTTCGCTGTTTGTTTATTTTTTATACTTTTGCAACACTTTTTTCCAAGCAATGGCAAATTTAAAAGCATATAACATTGCACTCAAAGGACTTGGAACTGGAGAGCATCGTTTCGACTATCAGGTAGAACGAAAGTTTTTTGAGTATTTCGACGGAGGAATCGCCGAGGATGGCGACATAAGCGTAGTGTTGAAGTTGGAAAAACAGAGTTCATTAATTGTTCTTTGGTTTCATGTTAAAGGAACGGTAAAAATACAATGTGATCGCTGTCTTGACTTGTTTAATCAACCGATTGAAAGTGAGAACACGGTTTACGTTAAGTATGGCGAAGAAAAATATGAAGAAGGCGACGATGTTGTCTGGATTGCACCAGACGAATCACACATCAATGTTGCCAAGCTCATTTACGACTTCATCATCTTGTCCATTCCGATAAAACATGTTCATCCGGATGATGAAAATGGCAACAGCCTTTGTAATCCGGGAATGTTGAAAAAATTAGCCCAGATGTCTGTAAAGGTTGAAAAAGAAAAACCAACAGACTCGAGGTGGGACGAGTTAAAAAAATTATTAGATAACAAATAAAGACTTTAAAAAATGGCACATCCAAAACACAAAACATCAAAATCCAGAAGGGATAAGAGAAGAACACACTACAAAGCAACACCTTCAACACTGTCTACGTGTTCTAATTGTGGCGCTACTGTAAAATACCATACTGTTTGTGGAGAATGTGGTTACTACAGAGGCAAGCTGGCAATCGAAAAAGACGTAATCGTTTAAAACCCTCATCATATGATCAGAAGATTAATCTTCTGATCTTTTTTTGCCCTCCGAATAAACTTTTCGAACATTTTAATTGATTGTTTTAAAACGACTTACGGCAATTCTTTTGCCTGATTTTCTTTGCTGTTCGAATATTTCACCCTATCTTTCGCCATCTTTTTTAAACAAATTTTGTTACTCAATTAGCAATCGCTTTTTGTGATTTAAAATTACGCGCTAATTGATTGATTAATGTATAGATTATGCAAGAGACACGTGCTGCAATTACAGGCATTGGAGCCTATTTGCCAAGTTACAGGCTGACCAATGAAGAGATAAGCACTATGGTTGATACCACCGATGAATGGATCATGCAACGCATCGGAATCAAAGAAAGACGCATCCTTAAAGAGAAAGGCAAAGCCACCTCCGATATGGGAACCGAGGCAGTAAAACAACTGCTCGAGAAGACAAACACCAGGCCCGATGAAATTGAGCTGCTAATTTGTGCCACAATTACTCCTGATCGGCCATTCCCGGCAACAGCAAACATTATTAGTCGAAAAGCCAGGTTGACAAATGCCTGGAGTTATGATATTAGTGCTGCATGCTCCGGATTTGTTTTTGCCCTGACAACTGCAGCCAAATTTATCGAAAGCGGACAGTATAAAAAGGTGATTGTTGTCGGAGCTGATATGATGTCGGCCATTACAGACTATACAGACAGGTCTACTTGCCCATTATTTGGTGATGGAGCCTCAGCTGTATTGCTTGAACCAACTACTGAAGATGTTGGAATTATTGACCACATGAATCATACTGATGGCAAAGGTCGTCATTACCTGCACGTTAAGGCTGGTGGGTCAAAAATACCAACCACCCCCGAAACGCTCCAGCAGCGGATGCAATATGTGCATCAAGACGGACAAACGGTTTTTAAATATGCGGTATCACGAATGGCCGATGTTGCTGTTGACATTATGAAGAAACATGACATCACCCCGGATAAATTAGCATGGCTTGTTCCTCATCAGGCGAATATGCGGATTATTGATGCTGTTGCTCGGCGCATGAAAATAAGTCGCGAGCAAGTAATGATCAATATTGAAAACTATGGAAATACCACGGCGGCCACAATTCCGCTTTGCCTTTACGATTACGAAAATCAGCTAAAAAAAGGTGACAATGTTATTTTAGCTGCGTTTGGGGCTGGTTTTACATGGGGATCCATGTACTTAAAATGGGCATACGACACGAATAAATAATCTATATTCAATAACCAAAAGACATGATCTCATGAGCCGATTGATAATTCAAAGTCATCAAGAATTTGAGCAATATCTTGGTAAAAAATTGGGAGTTTCCGACTACCATACAATTACGCAAGATCAGATAAACAAGTTTGCTGATGCGACATTGGATCACCAATGGATCCACACAGACCCCGAGCGAGCCAAAAAAGAAGGTGCTTTTGGAAGCACCATAGCACATGGATATTTAACAATCTCGCTGTTGCCATTGATGTGGGAGCAAGTTGTAGATGTCCGCAATTTCAAAATGCTTGTCAACTACGGAATCGATCAATTCAAGTTTGGAGCACCGGTTTTGGTAAACAACAACGTTCGCACCCACGTATGGTTAAAAGAATGTACTAACCTACGTGGTATTAGCCGGATAAAACTTCGGGTTCAAATGGAAATAGAGGGAAGCAAAAAGCCAGCCTTCGATGGCTCAATCACTTTCCTTTATCATTTTAATAGCTAACTTTTGAGGCACCAATTCTTCTTGATTAAACCACAGTTTGACGTTTTTCATCCTTCACCTGGAAATCAGATTAGCCTAAGGGAATTTATAAGCAATTGTTTTATAGCACCTTAAGCTTCTGCACTTTGAATTCAAGATTGAAACAAAAAAGTAGTATTTAATCAGTTTCTTAGTATATTTGATGCTGTTCAAAAAAGCAAACACAATGGCAAAAGCAAACAACGACATTGACTCTCAGGGAATTAACCTAATAGGTAAAGGTACGCGCATTACAGGTGATGTGGCTTCGGATGGGGATATTCGGATTGATGGAGAACTTAATGGAAACCTGGATTGCTCGGGGAGAGTCGTTATTGGAGTTTCGGGCAAAGTAACCGGAGAAATTAAATGTAAAAACTCTGAAATTTCTGGCTATCAAAAAGGAAAGCTTAACGTTGAGCAATTATTAAGTCTCAAATCTTCATCAAAAGTATATGGTGAAATAAGCACGGGAAAATTAAGCATCGAACCCGGTGCACTGTTCTCCGGGTCGTGTGTAATGGGCGAACAAACAAAACATGAAGGAGCCGGAGAACTCAAAAAGGCCTAAAAAGAGTTTTGACGATTTTATACGATACTCAAGCTTGGCTTTTGAGATGATTGCCATCATGGGGATTGGAGTTTTTATAGGCTACTTAATTGACGATTGGCTCAAGCTTTCGTTTCCCGCTTTTACGCTTGGCCTTATGATTTTATCGGTTGTCGCTGCAATTTACCATGCAATTAAAAACTTTTTGAAATGAATGTATTTATGAAGCGATTTTTAGTTCGCTCGATTATCGCATCTGTCAGTCTTTTTTTTATTGGTTGGATTGTTTACAGTCAGATTGTTCCACAGTACTACCATATCATTTTCCCCTTCATTATAATTTTCTTCTTTCTTACAACAAACATTGTTCATTTTTATTTGTTAAAGATTGCCGATAAAAGTGTACCAAAGTTCTCTGCACGATTTATGGTTCTGAGTACCTTAAAAATGTTCTTTTATCTGGTTGCAGGTATTGGGTATATTGTTATTAGCAATGTAAACGTAAAAGCTTTTTTAATCAATTTTCTAGCGGCTTATGTCATCTATACAATTTTAGAAGTTGCTGAGATTAGCCACGTTGTGAAAGTAAAAAAATAGCTTGACCTGATTGATTTTTTTAGTAATTTGCGACAACTTTGTTGAAGCGACATTCTGACCGATTTATACTTTATGAAAGCAACAAAAACACGGATATACTTCACCGCATGTTTACTCTTTATATTGGCATTTAGCTTGACTTCCGAATCAGTTTTTGCTGAAAATGAACAGCATGAACTGGACACCACGAAGCATGCCGAAACAGGTTTTAATCCTGGCGATTTTGTTATGCACCACGTTTCTGATGCTTTTGAGTGGCACATTGCAACATTTGGCGAAACACACATTAGTATTCCACTTCCAATTATTTTATACAGCGGGAATAGTGGATGGCACTTTTTCTGGTCTTCAAAATTTCATCATGGCGAAGTTGTCTACAAAAATTTCGAGATTGCACACCAGGGCGAGAACTCCGGAAAAATTGTTGAGCTTGACGAGCATGGCGAAGTTGTCGGATTACCGGTTGATTTGTCAATCACGAAGACTGTTGCCGGTGTCATTTTTAGTGTAATACTACTTCTGTGGATATTTCTGTCGGTTGCAAAATCAGCAAAACGAAATGCCAATCAAGCTCCCAAAGGACTTCAAAACCTGATTGAACCGATCATCCTCTTTTTAAGAGACGAAGTAGCAAAACCTGCAATTGGAGAAAAAAAATATGAGAAATTCATGCCCTTTTTATTGTCTTTGTTCTTTTTCATACTCGTGAACAATTTCATGGGGTTGATCCCGATTTTCCCCTTTGGAGCCAATGTAACCGGTAATATTGCAGTAACCATGGCATTGGCATTATTCACTTTTGTTGTAACAACAATCAACGGAAATAAACATTACTGGAAAGAAATATATAATCCTGACGTTCCCTGGTGGCTGAAATTTCCCATCCCTCTGATGCCAATTGTTGAATTATCAGGAGTAATTACAAAACCATTTGTATTAATGGTTCGTTTATTTGCCAACATGATGGCCGGACACCTGATTGTGATGGTATTTATCAGCTTAATATTCATATTTGCTAATTTAATGGGACCTGCTGCCGGTGCTGCTATTAGTCCGGTATCTGTCGCGTTTTCAGTATTCATACTTATGCTGGATCTATTGGTATCCTTTATTCAAGCTTATGTATTTACCTTACTGTCCGCCCTGTATTTTGGCATGGCAACATCAGAACATCACTAGTTTAATCATAATAAATTCAATCTTATGCTATCAACAATTTTAACAGTGATTTTACAAGCAGCCGCCGGTGCAGGTATCGGTAAAATGGGTGCTGCCTTAGGTGCAGGTATAGCTGCAATTGGCGCAGGTATGGGAATTGGCCGTATCGGTGCTAGTGCTATGGAAGCAATTGCACGCCAACCAGAAGCCAGTGGAGATATTCGGTCAAACTTGATCGTATCAGCTGCATTGATTGAAGGTGTTGCGTTCTTTGCTGTAATCATCTGTGCTTTGGTCCTTTTTGTTTAAAGGAATGTATTGAATAGTCGTCCGCTCCCGGGATTGCCGGGAGGCTGGATGACTTAAAAATTAAAAAAACAAAAATTATGGGATTTATTACTCCGGATTACGGAACCCTATTTTGGATGCTCATTGTTTTCGGAATTGTATTGTTCATTCTGAAAAAATTTGCCTGGAAGCCGATTCTTAGTGCTTTAAAAGATCGTGAAAACTCGATAGCCAATGCACTGTCTTCAGCTGATAAGGCACGTGAAGAAGTGAAAGACCTGAAAGCTGATCACGAAAAAATAATTGCTGAAGCGAAAAGAGAGAAAGGTGCGATCCTGAAAGAAGCAAAGGAAGTAAAAGATAAATTATTAGTCGAAGCAAAAGAGCAGGCCGCCAGCGACGGACAAAAAATCATTGAAGCTGCCCGGCAACAAATTGAGATAGAGAAGAACGCTGCAATTAGCGAGATGAAAAAGCAAATCGTCAATTTATCAGTTTTAGTTGCAGAGAAAATAATTCAAAAGGAATTAAAAAATAAGGATACTCAAGAAGGCATGGTTGAAGATCTTCTGAAAGATCTGAAATTGAAGTAAGCTTATGGATCATAGTAAAATAGCAGTTCGCTACGCAAAAGCATTTTTTAGTTTGGCCAAAGAGAACAAACTCCTCGATGAACTAAAAAAAGATGTGAGCGTGATTGCACAGTTGGCTAAAGACAGTAGTGAATTTCTTTTGCTTCTGGGAAGTCCTGTCATCAAAACTTCACAAAAAGTAAAATTGTTAAAAACAATTTTCGAAAAAAAGGTCAACGAGCAAACCCTGAATTTTTTAGTCCTTATTGCTGAGAATAAACGAGAAGCACATGTTCCCGGTATTTGTCGCAATTTCCTGGAACTATATCGCAAGGAACAAGGTATTAAGACAGCAACAATTACCAGCGCAATTTCATTGCGTAAGGGTATTATCTCTCAAATACAAAAGAAACTCGAAACTGAATTCAACACAAAAATTGAATTGGGAGAACAAGTAAATAGCGACCTTATTGGTGGATTTGTCTTAAGAGTAGACGACCGTCAAATTGATGCAAGCGTTGCCACGCAATTGCGCAAGGTTAAAGAGAACCTATTACAAACAGAAATCAACAAGTAAAAATATAGACAATGGCTGATATTAGACCCGCAGAAGTATCCGCAATTTTAAAACAACAGCTCGAAGGCTTTCAATCGGAGGCCGAACTGGAAGAAGTAGGAACAGTACTCCAGGTTGGCGATGGTATTGCCCGCATTTATGGGCTATCAAACGTCGAAGCAAACGAAATGATTGAGTTTGAAGACGGCGTAAAAGGAATTGTTTTAAACCTTGAAGAGGACAATGTTGGAGCAGTGCTTTTGGGTTCTTCATCAAACATTAAGGAAGGTGACACAGTAAAGCGACTACAGCGTATCGCCTCGATTAATGTGGGCGAAGGACTTTTAGGTCGCGTAGTCAACACCATTGGTGAAACAATTGACGGTAAAGGACCTGTTCAGGGCGAAACATTTGAACTTCCGCTCGAGAGAAAAGCACCAGGTGTTATTTATCGCCAACCGGTAACCCAGCCATTGCAAACAGGTATTAAAGCGATTGATGCCATGATCCCTATTGGTCGTGGACAACGCGAGTTGATCATTGGCGACAGACAGACTGGAAAAACAGCTGTTGCCATCGACACGATCATCAATCAACGAGAAAATTTTGAAGAAGGTAATCCGGTCTATTGTATTTATGTTGCTATTGGTCAAAAAGGATCAACAGTTGCAAACATAGCGGCCACGCTGGAAAAATATGGAGCCATGGACTATACGGTTATCGTATCGTCAACAGCTTCAGATCCGGCAGCACTGCAATATTACGCGCCTTATGCCGGTGCTACAATTGGCGAATATTTCCGTGATACCGGCCGCGACGCATTAATTATTTTCGATGACCTGTCGAAGCAAGCGGTGTCTTATCGTGAAGTGTCACTACTTCTCCGTCGTCCACCAGGTCGTGAGGCCTATCCTGGAGACGTATTTTACCTGCACTCGCGCTTGCTGGAACGTGCTGCAAAAATCATCAATTCGGATAAAATTGCAGCTCAAATGAATGATCTCCCCGAATGTTTAAAAGATAAAGTTAAAGGAGGAGGTTCTTTAACCGCCTTGCCAATCATTGAAACTCAGGCAAGTGACGTTTCAGCCTATATTCCAACCAACGTAATCTCGATTACTGATGGACAGATCTTTCTGGAATCTAACTTGTTTAACTCAGGAGTTCGTCCGGCAATTAACGTGGGTATCTCCGTATCGCGTGTGGGTGGTAACGCCCAGGTAAAAGCCATGAAGAAAATTGCCGGTACATTAAAACTTGACCAGGCACAGTTCCGTGAGCTGGAAGCCTTCTCAAAGTTCGGATCTGATCTTGACGCTGCAACTATGCGTGTGTTAGATAAAGGGAGCAAGAACGTCGAAATTCTGAAACAGGGACAGTATGCTCCAATTAAAATCGAGCACCAAATTGCCATTATTTATTGCGGTACAAAGGAATTACTAAGAAGCGTACCAATTGCAAAAGTAAAAGATTTCGAGAAAGATTTCATAGAACTAATGGAGATGCAGTACCGCCCAATCTTGGATGAATTGCGTAAAGGAATTTTGAACGACGAAATCACCGGAGTGTTGGAGAAAGTTGCTAAAGAAGTTGCAGAGCGCTTCAACTAATCGAATGGTAAATGAGCGATTTTCCATTCATTTAATCATTCAATGACTATAAAAAGATGGCCAGTTTAAAAGAAATACGCACACGAATTTCATCCGTTAAAACCACACGGCAGGTAACCAGTGCTATGAAAATGGTGTCGGCGGCAAAACTGAAAAAAGCTCAGAATGCCATATTACAAATAAGACCGTACGCTGACAAGCTGCACGACATCCTTTCATCGCTTAGTGCTAGTCTCGAAAATAGCGAAGAATCGGTTTATACCCGGCAGCGTTCGCCTGAGAAAGTTCTCATAGTCCTGATTAGCTCAAACCGGGGATTATGTGGCGCATTTAACTCAAGCATTGCAAAAACTGCTTATGAGTTAGCTTCAAGTAAATATGCCAGACAATTTAAATCAGGCCAATTGGATTTCTTTACTGTTGGGAAACAAGGGCAAAAATATCTCAAGTCACGAAAGATTTCGGTTAGTGATCAAGCCGACGAAATTTTAGACTCACTCACCTATAATAATTGTTCTGATCTGGCGACTAATTTAATGAACGACTTCGTCTCCGGAAAATACGATCGAATTGAATTGGTGTATAATCAGTTTAAGAATGCGGCTGTCCAAATCTGCACCAAGGAGCAGTTCCTACCGGTTGAAATCTCAGAGGAAGACGATATGTCTGCAAAAAACAGTAATTTCATCTACGAGCCATCTAAGGAGCAGATCGTTGAAGAATTAATACCAAAATCGTTAAAGGTTCAAATCTTCAAGGCACTATTGGATTCGAATGCTGCTGAACATGGAGCCCGGATGACCGCTATGCACAAAGCAACGGACAACGCTACCGATTTGATTCACGACCTAACGCTGACATTTAACAAAGCCCGCCAGGCTGCCATTACCAATGCCATTTTAGAGGTAACAAATGGCGCTGAAGCCTTGAATGGCTAAAAGAAAATATCACATTAAAACGCATAAAAAAGGGGTTTCAAATTTGAAACCCCTTTTTGCTTATATCTCGTAAATTACTTTTGCTTACTCCGCAAGTGTATAACGAATGAACTCAGTTACTGTCAAATCACCATCAACTGATTTTAGGTAATCTTTCACAGTTTGTTTATTGTCTTTAACAAATGCCTGATTCAATAGCGTGTTTTCTTTGAAGAATTTGTTTAAAGAACCTTGAGCAATTTTATCAAGCATCGCTTCTGGTTTTCCTTCCTGACGGAATTTTTCCTTTGCAATTTCTAATTCCTTATCAATAACTTCCTGAGAAACATCACTTTTATCCACGGCAACAGGGTTCATTGCAGCTACTTGCATAGCTACATCTCTCATCACCTGAGTATCAATACCACCTTTGTTGAAACCTACTAGAGTAGCTAGTTTATTACCTGGGTGGATATAAGGAACAACTGATTCAGCTTCGATTTTACCATAGAATGATATCTCGATTTTTTCGCCAATTACCCCGGTTTGCTCAGTTACGTGTGATTCAATTGAACGACCATCAAGCTCCAATGCTTTCAAAGCATCCAGATCAGCAGGTTTGTTTGCGATAGCAGCATCCAAAAACGACTTTGTTTTCTTAACGAAATCTTCGTTTTTTGCAACAAAATCAGTTTCGCAGTTAAGAACTACAATTGCTCCAAATTTACCATTTTCACTTACGCCAGCCAGTGCAGCACCTTCAGATGCTTCACGATCAGAACGTTTATTGGCTACTAATTTACCTTTTTCGCGGATAATTTGTACAGCGGCATCAAAGTCGCCATTTGCGTCGGCAAGGGCATTTTTACAGTCCATCATGCCGGCACCAGTTGCTTTACGCAACTTCATTACATCTGCAGCAGAAATTGCCATGATTGTGTGTTTTTTGAATTATTATTTGAGCAATTATTCTTTGTCTGTATCGTTACTTTCAACGTCAACCTTTTCAGCTTTTACATCAGCTTTAGCAGCTGATTTTTTACTTCTCGCTTTTTTAGGTTTTTCGTCTGCGCCGTCGTTTTCACGCTCAACTTTACGCTCATTCAATCCTTCACCAACAGCATCGCACATTAATCGAACGATTAGGCGAACTGACTGAGAAGCATCATCATTCGATGGAATGATAAAGTCAAGTCCTTCTGGATTTGAATTGGTATCAACCATTGCAAATACAGGAATTCCCAATTTTTGAGCTTCGCGCACTGCGATTTTCTCTTTCATCACATCAACTACAAAAAGTGCGGCAGGAAGACGAGTCAGGTCAGCAATACTACCTAAGATTTTCTCCAGCTTGGCACGTTGACGTGTAATTTGCAACTTTTCGCGTTTTGACAAGTTATCCCAACTGCTATCCTTCGTCATCTTATCGATGGAAATCATTTTTTTCACCGCTTTGCGGATCGTTGGGAAATTTGTTAGCATACCTCCTGGCCAACGCTCAACTACGTAAGGCATGTTTACAGCACTTACAGCATCGGCAACGATGTCCTTCGCTTGTTTCTTCGTTGCTACGAATAGTATTTTGCGACCCGATTTGGCAATTTGTTTCAAGGCGGCAGCGGCCTCATCGATTTTCACTACTGTTTTTTGTAGATCGATGATGTGGATTCCGTTTTTCTCCATGAAAATGTATGGAGCCATGTTTGGATTCCACTTTCTTTTCAGGTGACCAAAGTGTACACCTGCATCCAATAATTCTTGAAAATTTGTTCTTGGCATCTTTTGACTTTTTTAAATAATTTGCTGAAAAGCAACCGCTGAGTAGCCCCTAACCCAAAGCCGGGAGTCTCAGTGATTTCAGATCCACAGTCATATTTAGTTTGAAAATTTCGATTAACGTTTTGAGAACTGGAAACGCTTTCTTGCTTTTGGCTGTCCTGGTTTCTTACGCTCCACCTCACGTGGATCACGAGTCAGAAAGCCTGCTTCCTTCAATACTGCTCTTGCTTCCGGATCAATTTCAATCAAAGCTCTTGAGATTGCTAAACGCAATGCTTCAGCCTGACCTTTAATACCACCTCCGTCAAGATTAACTTTCACATCATACTGATCAGCTACACCAAGCAAGTTTAAGGGTTGCATAACAACATATTGTAGTGTTCCATTTGGGAAATACTCTTTTAAATCCCTTTTGTTAATGGTAACATTTCCTTTGCCTTCGCTTATGTATGTACGAGCAACGGCAGATTTTCTACGTCCTAGGGTATTTACTACTTCCATTGTTACAATTTAATCTTTTTTAAATCAATTACTTTTGGGTTTTGAGCTTCTTGCTTGTGCTCAGCACCAACATACACTTTCATGTTTCCAAAAACCTTGCGTCCTAAACGGTTTTTTGGAAGCATACCTCTAACAGCTGACTCAACAACACGCTCTGGATATTTAGCAAATACGTCTGCCGGATTCTGTGAACGTTGTCCACCTGGATATCCGGTATGACGCAAGTAAATCTTGTCGGTCATTTTTTTACCTGAGAAACGAACTTTCTCTGCATTGATCACAATTACATTATCCCCACAATCTGCGTGAGGTGTAAAGTTGGGTTTATGTTTTCCTCTAAGGATTTTTGCGACAGCGCTGGCCAAACGACCAACGATCATATCTGCTGCATCAACAACAACCCATTCCTTATTTGCCGTGGCACTGTTGGCCGAAACGGTCTTGTAAGATAAAGTATCCACTTGCCTTTAATTTTTAAATTTAACACTAAAAGTTGCAAAAACTTACATTTCAATTGGTTGCGTGGTTTTCCACGTTATTAACACCGGGCATGTTAATAAGCTTTCTACCATCAACATATTCAATCATTTATAAGAACTGCAAGTACGGACAATAATCGGGACTGCAAAAGTATTTCTTTTTTCTTAAAAAGCAAACAGAAATTGACAGCAAAAACAAAATTAACACAAAGATTTACAAGCAGGAACGAAAGACAGGAGTAGCGAGAATGCACAGAAATGATAAATCCATCGTTTCACATTCAAACATTCTCATTTTTCCGCCCTCTTCAAACTTCCGGCTCTTTTATATCTTTGTTGCATGGAGTTGAAAAACGATAGGCTTTTAGCTGATTTCTTCAGACGCGACACCGTTTTGGTCGCGAGGGAATTAATCGGCAAGACACTTACTCGGGTGTTTGATGATGGAACAATGCGCCGCTATGTAATTACCGAAACAGAAGCCTACTGTGGACAAAGCGATTTGGCTTGCCATACCAGTAAAGGACGCACCAAGAGAACGCAAGTGATGTTTGAAGCTGGTGGATTAGTTTACGTCTACTTAATTTACGGCCAATATTGGTTATTGAATTTTGTAACCGAGCAAGAAGGAAGTGGATCCGCAGTACTAATCCGTGGCTTGAAAGGGCATGACGGCCCAGGCAAACTTGGCCGCGAACTTAAACTAAACAAATCCTTTTACGGCGAAAACCTGGAAAGCTCCACCCGGATTTGGCTGGAAAATGCCAACCCTGTAAATCAGATTTCAGAGCATCCACGGGTTGGGATTCACTATGCCGGCGAACCCTGGATCAGCAAATTATGGCTCTATAAAGCTGACTAAATAGGGTCTGCCTTGAACTGTGCCTGCCACTAACACTTCATCAATTAGCTGGCGGCGTTTCGGCAACTGCTCTATTTCGTATTTTCTCAATCTCATTGGGGTATTCAGCATACAACTTCTCTAAGTATGGTCGCATAAAGTTTTTCATGTCCACTTCAAACCGCTTAATGAGCTCCTTGCACAAATAGGTGCTTTTATTGTTTTCAATATCATTAAATACTTTCATCAGATCCTTTTCATAAGTTTCTCTCTCTTCCTCATTAAAAGCTTTGCTTATTCCCATAATATAAAGCTCCAGTTTTAACGCAAACGCTAACCCGTAGTCAGGAAGTATCTTAATCGATTTGTCGCAGTTCTCGATCGCATCATCTAAATAATGCTTTGCCCCATAGAGGTGATACATGTCGTTAAATGCAATGGCTGAATTTGCATAAGTTGTATGCAGTAATATATATCTTTCTTCATATTCTTTAATCAAGCCAATCATCTTCTCCAATCGTTGAGGAAAGCTGCTATAGTAATAACAACGCATGATCGTATCAATAAGCGTTACGTTTTTATGCTCGGGAATGGTTACGGTCTCATCATTCAGGTAGCTTTTCAGTTCGTCAACCTCTTCTTCTTTTACACGGTGTTTGTTTTTCTTAATGGTGTCTATTTTGAAATCTAGCAAACTATTGATCACACTGGAAAAGTACTGATTACCGATTTCCTTTATCCGGTCCTCATTTTCAGTTTTCAACTGGTTTACCTTTCCTTCGATGGTCGTTTGCAGATAGCTTCGCGCATATCGGTTTACCAAAAACCCAAGCAGCGAAATCAAGGCTGCAATTACAAACAACCACCAATTGGCGATCTCGCGCATCGATGTTTGAATCTTTGCATTTAATATTTCCTCAAAGTCCTCGTTGGGTATTCTGGTATAAGAACCTTCATCAATAACCATTTCCAACCTACTGATCTGCCCCTGTAAACTGTCATTTAACAACATCAAACGAGCGAGTGAATCTGAACCGCCCTGGGCTTTCAGGTTCGTCGCCGATCCCAATAATAGTACCAGAATCACAAAATAAAATGGCCTGAGAGACAATTTTAGCACCATAACCTCAAAATTTAAAAGTGAATAAAAGCTTACCAATAGAGACTAATCATTTCACCACCAATTATATACAAATACTAAGTTATGAAATCGTCGTGTATTTTCATATCTTTTTATCCGTTTTTTTTAGCTGGACTCATTAAAAAAACAATCAATACGCTGCATCCAAAAAATGCTAAGAAATTTGTAAAACCTTGAAGAATAGTAAGAGTTTTACTGTAATGCCAATTAAGAATATTTAACTAATATCTTGAAAATGACAACAGCTTTTAAACAAAGCTTTACTATTTTTGTCGATTGTCAATAAAAACAGTTAATGATGAAACAAAATAGAAAAACGAAGATAGGACTTTCAATAGCAGGCCTTTTTCTGGTGGCGTCGATCGTAATGACCGGGTTTAACCGGGATGAAAAACTATTTCTTGTTGATAAAAACCTCGATATCTATTACACACTGGTTCGCGAACTCAATTTGTTTTATGTCGATGAAATTAACCCGACCGACTTAGTTAAAACCAGTATCGACGAAATGCTGGGATCGCTGGATCCCTATACCAACTACATTCCTGAATCGGACATGGAGGATTTCCGGTTTATGACCACCGGAGAGTATGCCGGAATTGGAGCGATGATTAGCAAACATGGTGATCAGGTAATAATCGCTGAGCCTTACGAAGGATTTCCGGCTCAGAAGTCAGGGCTGAAAGCAGGCGATATTCTTATTGAAGTTGCCGGAAAAGAGACTGAAAAGATGTCTACTGAAGATGTGAGTAACTTATTAAAAGGCCCTGCCAATAAAGTGGTTTCCGTAAAAATCGACCGTCCGGGACAAAAAAAGAATCTTGAAATAGACATCGTTCGCGAAAAGATACAGATTGATGCCGTTCCTTATTATGGAATGATTGACGATGAAATCGGTTACATTCGACTTTCCAACTTCACCCAAAACTGCGGTGATGAAGTTAAAAAAGCGTTCACCGAACTGAAAAAGCAGAAAGGAGCCAAATCGCTGGTTTTGGATTTACGCTCGAATCCCGGTGGCTTGCTAATTGAAGCCGTAAAAATCGTTAACCTGTTTGTACCCAAAGGATCGGAAGTGGTGAGTACAAAAGGGAAGGTGAAACAGTGGGATAAAACCTACAAGGCAACTGAAAACCCGATAGACACCATCATGCCAATAGCTGTACTTGTTAATCGCGGATCGGCTTCTGCATCCGAGATTGTTTCAGGCGCGCTGCAAGATCTTGACCGGGCTGTTATTATTGGTAGCCGCACGTTTGGGAAAGGCTTGGTACAAACAACCCGCGACTTGAGCTACAATACGAAATTAAAAGTAACCACCGCCAAATACTACATTCCCAGCGGACGTTGCATTCAGGCATTGGATTACGCCCACCGAAATGAAGATGGAAGTGTGGGCACTATCCCGGATTCATTAATCACCGAATTCACAACGAAGAAAGGTAGAAAAGTGTATGACGGCGGAGGAATTGTTCCGGATCTGAAAATTGATCTGGATCGATTGAGCAGCTTGAGCATTAACCTTGTTCGCGACTTTATGATTTTTGATTATGCGACTAAATTTGCGAATGAAAAGGAGTCTATTCCTTCTCCCGAAGAATTTGAGATTTCCGATGAGATATTCGATGATTTCAAAACTTTTGTGAAAGAGCGAAAATTCTCGTATCAATCAGAAACCGAAGAGGTTTTCAGTGAGCTATTGGAAACTGCCAAAAGCGAAAAATATTACGATGCAGCTGAGGAACAATTCGAAGCCTTGAAAGTCAAAATTGGACATGAGCTAAACAAGGATCTGGAGTCATTCAAAGAAGAAATCAAAGAAATGCTGACCGACGAAATTGTTACCCGCTATTATTATCAGAAAGGAGCCATCAAGTCGGCTTTAAAAGACGACAAGGGGCTTGAGAAAGCAAAAGAGACCTTAAAAAATCCGCAAGCTTTTAGTACCGTATTTACCAAAGGGAAAATCATATCAATGAATTGGAAAACCCTAAAAACAAAAAGCCATTCAATAACCGAATCTTTTTCTAGCGAATACGCTGGTGCTTGATTTGAAAAATAATATTCTGTGACAATAAAGCCTCTGCAATTCTATATTGCAGAGGCTTTATTTTATATCCGGCCTCTTCACCGGCCTCACCACAATTTCACCACGACAACTGGGGCAAATATAAATTTCGCAGCCGGTGCAAGCAAAGCAGTTGCTACAATCGCGCTGCAAGTCATCCTTGGAGTATGAATTGCCACAACTGTTGCAAGTTACCTGGTTGCCTTGATCAGTCACGGGTAATTATATTTTGTCGAATAAAAAAAGCCAGCTTCATCAAACCAAAAAGTAAAACAAGGGTGAAAATGATAGATGCACCCGAAGGGATGTCGACATAAAAGGAGAACAGCAAGCCAACAAACGAACCAATAAAAGCAAACAGCACCGACAGCGGCATCATCCGCTTAAAATCTCTGGTGAACAGATTGGCAGTAGCTTGAGGCAAAGTAAGCAGTGAAAGAATGAGAATAATGCCAACTACCCGAATATTTAGAACAATGGTGATAGCAATTAAACTAATCAGCAAATAATTAATCAGGTTGACCGGCAGACCTGTCGTTTTGGCAAATTCTTCGTCAAAAGCCACATACAATATCAACCGATAAAATAGAATGAAAAATAGAATGAGCGCCAGAGACAAAGCCCCCATTAGCCAGAGCTCGGTGACGGAAACCGTTAACACGCTGCCAAACAAATAGCTCATTAAGTTGGGTGCATAACCTGGCGTGAGGTATATAAAAATAATGCCAATGGCCATTCCCAACGACCACCAAATGGCAATGGATGAATCTTCGCGAACTTTCGCTTTTTGAGTGAATAGCTGAATGCCCAAACCGGAAAGGACGGCAAATATCGCTGCTCCAACCAAAGGATTCCAACCCAGAAAGTAACCAATGCCAATCCCTCCAAACGAAGCGTGAGTAATCCCGCCACTTACAAAAACAATGCGCCGCGAAACGATATACGTTCCCACAATGCCACAACTGATGGCAGCAAAAAGCGATGCCCAAAAGGCATGCATAAAAAAGTCGTATGAAAACAGCTCAATGAGTGTGCCCATGGTGATGATCATCATTTTCGTGCTGACTGAGCACCGTATGTGGAATATCTCCGTGTGTTATAATCTGAAGCGGACAATTATAAGAAGTCAGCTGCTCCGTGCTGATCACATTACTGGGGTGATAGTGCACCTGCCGATTCACGCAGGCTATCGTCTTCACATAATAGGAAATGGTCCCCACATCGTGCGAAACCAGTAAAATGGCCATTCGGTTATTCAGCTCTTTCAGTTTTTCGTATAACTCGCTTTCAAACTGGCTGTCAACGTAAGTTCCCGGTTCATCCAAGATTAATAATTGCGGGTTGTTCATCAACGAACGACATAAAAATACACGCTGCATTTGCCCACCGGACAATTCCCCAATGGCCTTGTGCTTTATCCCTGAAATGCCCATCTCTTGAATTAACTGTTCCGCATATTTGATATCATCTTGCTTTTTCGAAAACATACTGAATGATTGACTCCCTGTTTTTCCTGACCGAACGACATCAATCACTGTAATTGGAAATCGCTTATCTATTTGATTGATTTGGGGCAGATAGCCCACCTTTTTCAGCGGGATATGAAATTTAACCGATCCGGAATCCGGTTTCACCAACCCAAGCAATGCTTTAATAAGAGTGGTTTTACCGCCTCCATTCGGACCAATCACCCCCAGGAAATCATTGGGCAAGATATCCAAATTAGCTTGTTCCAAAACCGTATTTTGGTCATAACTAACCGACAGGTTTTTTATTTCAACCAGCTTGTTGTTCATTCTGATGCTGCTACTATTTTATCTGCGATCTCACGAATTTGTTCTTCCCAATGCTCACTAAGCGGATCAATCTGAACCACTTTCCCATCCAATTCTTTTGCCAATTGCTGTGCATTTTCCAAATCAAACTCCTTCTGAATAAAAACCACGCGAATGCTGTCTTCCCGCGAATGCTTCACCAGTGCGCTCATGTATTTCGGAGAGGGTTCTTTCCCTTCAACTTCCATTGGCACCTGCACTAAATTATAATCTCGTGCAAAATAAGTCAAAGCCGGGTGAAAAATCAAAAACTTTCGGTTCGCCAAGCGAGCAAACTTAACAGTTAACTCCTGATCCAGCAGCTCAATCTCCGACCGAAAAGCTTTAAAGTTTGTGTCAAATGCCTGAGCGTGTTCCGGAAATAGATCAATCAACGCCTGAAAGGTCAATTCCGCTATTTTTACCACTTCGTTCGGCGACATCCAATTGTGCGGATCAACTCCGTGTTGATGGACATGATCACCGTGCACCTCTTCTTCTCCATATATCCACTGTGTAGAATCGGAGGTATCGAAAATCTCCAGCTTTGGATTGCTTTGTTGTATCTTTTCATGCCAGGCATTTTCAAAACCAATCTTTCCGATGCGCAACCACGCCCGCGAATCCGACAGGTCTTTCATTTGAGAAGGCGACAAAGAATAGGTAGCCGGGCTTGCGCCGGGCGGTACCAGCACCTGAACCTCAACCAAATCACCGGCAATTTTCTCCACAAAATATTTTTGCGGCAGCACACTCACGGTAATCAAATTTTGTTTTGTTTTTTTGGGAGAGGAACACGCCGTACCCACTATAAGTAACAAGAATAATAATCGCTTCATAACATGTATAATCTGTATCTTTTGTCAAAGATAATTAAACTTCACTACAACTTAAGAAGTAACCAAAGGTGAGTACCTTTTGTTGACAGAAGCGAAATTAATATGCTACAAGGGTGTGCACAATAATAAAAAGTCCGAGAAAAAGATTGATATACAAAACGACTTTTTTGAAAAAGACTTGGTCTACTTTTTTTGAAAGCATGTCTCCAATTTTCGACCCAATAATAATGGCCGGAAAAAGATATAAAGCAAACTTCAGCGAAAATCCCAATGTAACTCCATGTATGATATATAAGATGAAACTAAGAGCGGCATTAATCACACTCACTAAGGCAAATATTTTACGAAACGACTCTTTTGAATAGCCTTTTCGGTTCATTGCCAATGCGATTGGCGGACCTCCAATTGACATACTGGATGTTAACAATCCACTTAAAAAGCCCGCAAAAACAATAGGCTTACGCCTTCTACTTTCCGGAATAGGATGTTTGCCGCCCAACAAAAACACCATGGAAATAGAAAAAATAGATATCCCGGCTGCCAATTCCAGAGTTTTCTCTGGAAAATACGTCAAAATGTAAACACCAATCGGAATGCCAACAAAACTAGCCAATAACATTGGTAAAAAATACTTTGCTTTTACCTTCAACTTAATGGATGCTAAGATATAAACCGACGTGAGCAGATTGAAAATTGTCATGGCGGGAATTAACGACTGAATCGGGAAAATTAAAGAAAGCAGCGGAACAGCCAACAGAGCAAAGCCAAATCCCGTCATTCCTTTTAATAAGGCTGCCATTAAAACGACTACTGCACTAATTAACCATTCCATCGTAATTCCTTTGAGGGTGAAACTATAAGTATAAATACGTACGTCTTATGCGTATATAAACTGATACAAATAATTCGTGAAAAAGATTTCGACAAGGACAACTATTTACGATTATTTAAGATTCAGCTTCTCCGTTTTAATCTGATCTTTCTTCGGAACCGGATCATACCCATGCGTTCCCCAAGGATGGCATTTGGAAATTCGCTTGACAGTCAACCAAAAACCTTTAAATGGTCCATGAATTTTTATGGCTTCAACAGCATATTGAGAACAGGTAGGAACATGGCGACAAGAAGCCGAGGTAAATGGAGAAATAGCATATTTATAGAAATAAACTGGTAGCAATAGCAACCAGCCCAAAGCTTTCAATATCCATTTTCTAAAATCACGCATACAAACAATCCCCTTTGGTGGGAACAAAATTAATCAAAAAAGCACCAACTATTGATATCAAATAAGATTTGAATTCCAAGCGTTTGAGCTAAGGGCAAGCAGAAACAGTCGAAACTTCCTTTTTCTCATTGAAATACTTATTCCAGTCATCGACATCCCAATCCGGCACAGTCCCGTCTTCGTCATAAAAGTGGCAATAGGCACATGACCATAAATCACAATACAAATTATAGTATAACTTCCCTTCAAACTCGGAAATGGTCACATGGCAAATATCACACATATTTTCATTGGCGGTCACTTCATCAATTTTCGTTTGCAACCAGACAGGAAACTCTGCCTGCGCCTCTTCCTTTTTGCAAGTGACCATTAACAAACCAAGAAGTAATAAAATGAGAATTCGGTTTTTCATGGTTTTTTCTTAATCTGACGAAAACCAAATGCAATTGGTTGCGTTAATTGATTGAATAAACAACCCCCAAATGCCAAAAGCAGAAGAATATCAAAAAAAAGACATTCAGCTCTACAAGGAAACGATCATTGGCAATGAAGAAATTTCGTCCGGAGTGTTTGTTATTTCGTACCCCCGCAAGCATGATTTTAGTCCGGGGCAAGTCATAAAAATCGCAATTGACCAGACGCAACCTCCGCGCATTTACAGTATTTGCAGTGGCAACCACGAAAATGAAATTCGAGTACTTTTCAACATCAAAGACGATGGCTTCCTAACGCCAAAGTTGGCAACAACGATTCCTGGCGACAGTCTGCTTGTATCAAAACCCTATGGTAGTTTCCTGGGGACCGATCAACCTGCTTACTGGATTGCTACCGGAACCGGCATTGCTCCCTATTACAGCATGTTTCAATCGGGACAATTCGACAACAAAACCTTGATACACGGAGCCCGCCATTTAAACCAGTTTTATTTTGAAGATGATCTGGAATGGGCATTGGGTAAAAATTATATCCGGTGCTGTTCACAGGAACAGTCGTGTGATGTTTTTCCGGGGCGGGTAACCGACTACCTGAAAACGCTGAACGAGCTCCCGGCAGACCAAAAATACTACCTCTGCGGAAAAGCCTTAATGGTTGTCGAAGTGCGCGATTTACTGATTGAAAAAGGCGTTCCGTACGAAAACATTGTTGCCGAAATTTACTTTTAACCGAGAATGGAAACGATTGTGTTCACAGTTTTCCATTGTCTTCAACTGTTTTCGGATCTAATTCTCTTTTATAACTTTGCAGAAAATTTATACGATGGTCAAAGAAGTACTTTTTGGAAAAACATTGAGCGAATTACAGGAGTTGGTATTGGAATTGGGATTGCCCAAGTTCACCGCCAAACAACTCACCGACTGGTTGTATAAAAAAGAAGTGTCTTCGATTGAAGAAATGACCAACTTGTCGAAAAAAGCTCGCCAACTGCTAACTGAAAAATATTCGTTTGGATTAATCAACTCCACCAAGGTGCAGGAAAGTACCGATGGCACGAAAAAATACCTGTTCCCAACCGGGAATGAAAAATTTATTGAAACAGCCATGATCCCTGACAAAGACCGCAAAACAGTTTGCGTATCGTCGCAGGTAGGTTGTAAAATGGGCTGCCTGTTTTGTATGACTGGCAAGCAAGGGTTTCAAGGGCAGCTGACAGCCGGTGAAATTGTCAACCAAATTCGGAACATTCCCGAATGGCAGGAGGTGACCAACATTGTCTACATGGGGATGGGCGAGCCGTTCGACAATTTGGATGAAGTGCTGAAAAGCACCGAAATTATGATTTCCGAATGGGGATTTGCCATGAGTCCGCGCCGAATTACAGTTTCGTCTATTGGCATTGTTCCGGGACTAGTGCGTTTTTTAAACGAAAGCGAGGCTCATCTGGCTATTAGCTTACACACGCCTTTTCATGAAGAACGCCAGCAACTGATGCCTGTAGAAATTGCCTATCCTTTGGAAGATGTGATCGAGGAAATTCGCAACTGGGATTTTGGTCGCCAACGTCGTGTATCGTTCGAATACATTGTATTTCACGGATTGAATGACACCCCGGCACATGTCCGCGAAATGGCAAAACTCCTGGATGGCATCAAATGCCGAATAAACCTGATTCGTTTCCATCCGATTCCAAACACCCCACTGAAAGGCACCGACGAAGCAACCTTGGTCGAATTCAAAGAAGGTCTGGAGAAAAAAGGCATCACCACAACTATCCGTGCTTCCCGTGGGCAGGATATTTATGCGGCCTGTGGGTTGCTGTCTACAAAGGCGTTGGTGAAATAAAGAGTAATCCGACAAAAACCTGTTGCATCAAAGTCGTCCTGAACTTGTTTCAGGATCTCCATTGATCAACGGAAAGGCAATAAATATCTGACAGATCCCGAATAAATTCGGGATGACGGACTCTTTTAGCTGTTGATCTTTATAAGCTCAATAATCCCTTGTATCATCCTCCACAATAGCAAAATGGTAGTTATCTTTCCACTCACCGCGGATGGGTAGAATCTTGCGGCGCAGTCCTTCTTTGGTCATGCCAATTTTCTCTAATACACGAATTGAGCGGCTATTTTCGCTGGCAACACCGGCTTCCACCTTGTGTAGCTTCAGCTCATCAAATCCAAACCGAACAAGTTCTCTGGCAACTTCGGTAGCAAAACCTTGTCCCCAAAAGTCAGGATGAATTTTATAATAAATTTCAGCCAACCGAAAGCGATCATTGGACGGGAACATGCCAGCCAGTCCAATTACTTTTCCCGATTCTTTCAAACTAATTTTCCAGGCAAACTCCGAACGAGGATTTTTACTCTGATCGTCAATTCCAGATTGAATGACCTTTTTTGTTTCCTCCAAATCTTTAGGAATACCAAGTGTATTAAATTCATCTAGTTCGGGAATGGAATGCAATTCATGAACCAACTGCAAATCGTTTTTAGTAATTTCTTCCAGCAATAGTCGGGTTGTTGAACGTTTCATGTTGTTCTTTTTTATGCAAGTTACAAGAAAAAAAAGAGCTTGATGATAATCGCATCGACAACTTCACCCAATTTCAAACTTTGCCGCAAATGCTCAACCGAAATTGACGATGCTTCACTTAGTTTTCTTATCAAAATTTTCTAACTTGCAAGGACTATTTTCTACTGTTATGGAAAAACTGCTCTGGACAAAAGGGGTCTTCAAAAACCAATTGCAAATTACCCGAAACAAAGAACAAATTGGGGCTATTGAATGGAAAAGCATGTTCAGTTCCGAAGCACTTGCCACATTAAAAGGGCGACGATTTATTTTAAACCGCGACTTCTTTTTGTCAAAATTGGAAATTTCAGATGCCAATAATCAATCGTTATTAGCTTCCATCATGATTAACCTTTTCAACCCCAAAAGTGACGTTGTAATTAATGGAAAGCGTTTTGAGCTGGAAATTAAAAACTTCTGGCAATCCCGATGGGCCTGGAAATTCAATGGACAGGAAATCGTGATCTTTCAAAGCAACGAACTCTTGTCGAAAGACAAAGGGCAAATTGAAATTTACTCGAGCGACACCGAAGAATTGGAGATCTTAATATTGATGGGACTTTTTATTCGCAATCAATTAATTCTTTTTATGCTACTTCTGCTGCTCATCGTTCTGTTGGTTGTTATTTAATTTCTTTTCGTTTGTTATTTTTGCTTGCCTTTTCGGACTTTCATAATCTAAGCGTTCGAATTCCATTTCAATATTGAATGAACACCCTAAAAAAAGAGAATCATGATCAATTTACTTCGATCGAGAAGAAGCATCCGAAAATTTACGGAGCAAAAAGTTGAACAAGAAAAAATTAACCTTTTGGAAGAAGCAGCCTTACGCTCTCCTTCATCAAAAAATGGAAATCCGTGGGAGTTTCTTTTTGTTGACGATCCGGCCATCATTGAAAAACTAAGTCAATCAAAACCACATGGTGCAGCTTTTTTGGCAAACGCTCCTTTAGCTGTAGTTGTTTTGGCCGACGAAAACAAAGGTGACGTATGGGTTGAAGATTGCTCTATTTCAAGCATTCTGCTTCAGCTTACCGCTCAATCACTCGGATTGGGAAGCTGCTGGGTGCAGATTAGAAAACGCCCGCATGATGAAAATCAAACCGCAGAACAATACATTCGCGAGCTTTTTAACCTTCCTGAAAACCTCCGGGTGCTGAGTGTTATTGCAATCGGATATCCGGCAAAAGATCGCAAAGGAAAGCCTTTTGAGGAATTGCAGCAGGATAAAATTCATTGGAATAATTTCAATCAACGTGAATCCTAATCTGTTTTGATAAAGTTCAGATAAAGAATTAACTTTGCCCGTCGCAGAAAATAACTGTGAACAAGAGATTTTCATTAATTTCTCACTACCATTAAACAGACTGAAGAGATGAGTAAACACAAGATAAGAATTGGGATATCGCATGGTGACATCAATGGCATTGGCTACGAAGTGATCATGAAAACCTTAATGGATGCACGAATATTGGAAATGTGTACTCCGGTGGTTTATGGTTCACCCAAAGTAGCTGCCTATCATCGAAAAGCGCTCAATTTAAACAATTTCAACTTCAACAACATTCAAAGCGCAAACGAAGCTGATCCTCGCCGAGCCAATATCATCAATTGTATTGACGACAATATTCGTGTTGAGCTGGGCAAATCCTCAGGAATTGCTGGTGAAGCATCATACATGGCGTTAGAAAGAGCTGTTAATGATTTAAAAGCCGGAGAAATCGATGCATTGGTTACCGCTCCAATCAACAAAGACAATATTCAGTCTGACAAATTTAACTTCCCGGGACATACCGAATTTCTGGCTCAACAATTTGAAACGGATAACTACCTGATGTTAATGGTGAGCGAAATGATGAAAATCGGAGTGGTTACTACGCACATTCCTCTTTCTGAAGTTTCAGCGGGTATTACGAAAAAGGCAATTCTCAGCAAGCTTCGCATTATTTCCAGTTCATTGGAGCAGGATTTCAGTATCAAGAAACCACGCATCGCAGTTCTTGGATTGAACCCACATGCCGGAGATGGTGGCTTGCTTGGCAGCGAAGAAAAAGAAATTATTATTCCGGCCATTGAGCAAGCTAAAAATGAAGGTATTTTGGCACTGGGACCCTATCCCAGTGATGGATTCTTTGGCTCAGGCGACTACGTAAAATTTGATGCCATATTGGCCATGTATCACGATCAGGGATTAACGCCGTTTAAATTGGCATCTTTCGACAAAGGAGTTAATTACACCGCCGGCTTACCCTTTATTCGCACATCGCCCGCACACGGTACTGCTTTTGATATTGCCGGAGAAGATAAAGCATCTCCCGACTCATTACGTCAAGCGCTGTACCTCGCTATTGATGTTCATAAAAGCCGTGAGCTATACAAGGAAATCAGTAAAAATCCATTGAAGAAATTCGAAATCAATCCCAACCAGGTTGATGAAACGATTGATTTACAATCGAACGATGATCCGGAAATTTAACGACAGGCTATCATGTACGAATATATTCATGGCAAAATAACCGGTCTCACCCCGACCTATGCAGTTATAGAAGCCTCATCAATAGGATATTTCATCAATATTTCGCTCAACACCTATTCTCTGATTAATGGAAAAGAGCATGCAAAACTGTTCCTTCATCAGGTAGTCAGAGATGACGCACACTTGCTTTATGGCTTTGCTGAAGCAGCCGAACGAGAACTCTTCCGCTTGCTTATATCGGTCAACGGAATTGGATCCAATACAGCACTGATGATGCTCTCGTCACTTTCGCCCGATGAAATTCGAAAAGCGATTCTGGAAGAGAATGTTACGCTTTTAAAAAGCATCAAAGGAATTGGAGCAAAGACAGCTCAACGGGTCATTATCGATCTGAAAGATAAAATTGGAAAGACAGCTGCCAGCGATCAAATTTTAATGTCGTCAGCAGACAATACTATCCGAGATGAAGCGTTATCAGCATTAGTAATGCTGGGATTTGCCAAGAAGAATGTTGAAAAAGAATTGGATAAACTGATGAAGGCAAATCCTGACCTAACGGTAGAAGAAACCATAAAAAAGGCCTTGAAAGGGCTATAACGCAGAAAAAGACTGGCATTGAAAAAAAGCTTGAAAAATATCCTTATCACAGTTGTTTTTCCGGGATTACTAAGCATGGGATGGATGACCATTCCAGGTCAGGAAGTAGCAAATCCCGAAACAAATTACATCTCAACAAACGACTCACTGGAAATTGATACGGTAGGCGTTCTCCCCTATCCCTTTAAGGATGAGCAAGAGTTTAGCTACCCCGATTCCAAAGACAGCTCTGAGTTATTTCTGAGCCGCCCATCCAATATCAATACCGAAATTGAGTATGATCCGGTAACTGGCGAATATATTTTTTATGAAAAAATTGGCAATCTCAATTACAGACTGCCAAAAACAATGTCGCTCGAAGAGTACGTCGATTATGACTTTAAAAACTCGGTCCGCAACTATTGGCGGGTGCGTGGTAATCAAATGGATTTCGAGAATCAGGGATCATTTATCCCAAGCCTGACCGTTGGAGGAGAAGCTTTTAATCGAATTTTTGGTGGTAACACCATTGATATTCGTCCGCAAGGATATGTTGAAGTAAGCTTCGGCGCACAGGTCAATAAAACAGAAAACCCGGCTATTCCGGAGCGTCTTCGGAAAACCACCAATTTTGATTTCGACCAAAAGATCCAGATGAATGTGATGGGTAATATTGGCGAAAAAATGAAGATGCGGGTGAACTATAACACCGAAGCCACTTTCGACTACGAAAATAAAATGAACATCGATTATACAGGCGATGAAGATGAAATTCTGAAAAAGATTGAGGCCGGTAACGTTTCACTTCCGTTGAATGGCTCATTGATTACCGGCGGAACAAACTTATTTGGTGTGAAAGCCGAAATGCAATTCGGAAAACTAAACTTAACCACGGTTTTCTCACAAAACAAAGGAGAAACCCAGGTGATTGAGACCGAGGGAGGAGCTCAGAAATCAACTTTCGAAATTGAAGCACTGGACTACGATGCCAATCGTCACTTCTTTTTGGCGCAGTATTTTCGCGACCATTACAACGATGCGCTAGCGAATCTTCCTGTAATTAACTCATCCGTAACCATAAATAAAATTGAAGTTTGGGTAACCAACAAATCCAACTCAACCGATGAATCAAGGAATATTATTGCTTTTATGGATCTTGGTGAGCATCAACCAAACATATACAACACCATTCCGGCCTTTCAGGAAAATTCTTCCTGGAGCTACCCGGAAAGCGTTTACCCGTTTAATGACGCTAACGCCCTCTACAACGAGTTAACCACTTCGTATAATGCCATTCGCGAGGTCAATCAAATTAATGAGACACTTCAACCGCTTTCGTCACTAAACTTCAAAGGAGGTCAGGATTTTGAGAAAGTTGAGCAGGCCCGCAAGTTAAATCCGTCAGAATACACGGTGCATGAAAACCTGGGATATATCTCCCTCAACTCATCATTAAACACCGACGAAGTACTGATGGTTGCCTACAACTATACAGCAAATGGAAACACCTATCAGGTTGGTGAGTTTTCCACCGACGGAGTGCAGGCTCCGGCAACGCTGATCATGAAGTTGTTGAAAGGAACCAACCTCTCAACCCGCTACCCAACCTGGGACTTGATGATGAAAAACGTTTACAGTTTGAATGCCTACCAGCTTTCGAACGAAAATTTTATTCTGGACGTCATGTATCAAAACGACTCAGGAACGGATATCAACTATTTACCTGAATCGAACATTGAAGGACATATTCTGCTCAATGTACTGAACGTCGATAATCTGAACTCACAGTTAGACCCGGGAAGCGACGGGGTTTACGACTACATATCAGGCGTAACAGTTCTACCATCAAGCGGACGAATTATTTTCCCGGTGTTGGAACCTTTTGGAAGCAACCTGACAGACTCCATTAGCGATCCGGCTTTAGCTGAAAAATATGCCTACCAATCATTATACGATTCCACAAAAACGGATGCCGAGCGGGACACCAAGCATAACAAGTTTATTCTGAAAGGGAGTTACGAAGGGTCTTCAAGTTCTGAAATTTCACTGGGAACATTAAATGTAGCTCAGGGATCAGTGCGAGTAACAGCCGGAGGCCGGGAACTGCAAGAGTATATCGATTACACGGTAGACTACACACTAGGACGGGTAAAGATTATTAATGATGCGTTGCTGGAATCCGGTACGCCAATCCAGATCAGTACCGAAAGTGAAGACCTGTTTAGTGTGCAACGCAAAACCCTGATGGGGGCGCATGCAAACTACGCATTCTCCGATAATTTCAACCTTGGAGCAACTGTTCTGCACATGAGCGAACGCCCGCTAACTCAAAAGGTAAGCTACGGGGAAGATCCAATTTCAAATACCATCTGGGGGCTTGATGCCAATTATAGCACCGAGTCAAACTTGCTAACAACATTGGTTGACAAGCTGCCTTTTATTGAAACCAAAGAGCGCTCCTCTATTTCAATGGAAGCTGAATTTGCGCAACTTGTACCCGGACATTCCAGTGTAATTGACAAAGAAGGTACAGTATACATTGATGATTTTGAAGCTACAAAAACTTCAATAAGCCTAAAGGCCCGACAAGCCTGGGTTTTGGCAAGTACACCGCAAAACCAGGAGAACTTATTCCCCGAAGGAAATCTAAATGGAGATTTGGCGTATGGCTACAACCGGGCAAAATTAGCCTGGTATATCATCGACCCCTTATTTTTGAGAAATACTTCGCAAACTCCCGCTCATATTAAAAACAGCGCTCAGCAGCACAACCACTTCATGCGTGAAGTTTTTCAGCAAGAGATCTTCCCTGATAAGGAAACCGCCACAGGGCAACCAACAAATATTTCCGTTCTTGATTTGGCTTATTATCCATCAGAAAGAGGCCCGTATAACTTCGATACGAATCCTTCGACTTATTCAGCAGGACTTAATTCTGATGGTAAACTAAACGATCCTGAATCGCGCTGGGCTGGTATTATGCGTAAAATTGAAACTTCGAATTTTGAAGCGGCCAATATCGAATACATCGAATTCTGGATGATGGATCCATTTGTGTACGACAAAGAAAATGGGAATCCTGTTGAGGGAGGAAGTCTCTACTTCAACCTCGGAGATATCTCGGAAGATGTTCTGAAAGATTCCCGGAAATCTTTTGAAAACGGACTTCCGGAAACAGAGATCGTTCAAGATGTTGATACTACAATCTGGGGGCGGGTTTCAACTAAACAATCGGTAGTTGATGCCTTTGCCAACGATGCCACTTCGCGTCAATTCCAGGATATTGGGTTCGACGGACTAGTGGATACCGACGAGCAGTCATTTTATGGTAGTTACACACAGGCGCTGCAAAATATCCTGAATCAAAATGTACTGGATGAATTTTTGAATGACCCATCGGGTGATAACTACCATTATTACCGGGGAGGAGATCTGGACCAAGCCGAAGCAACTATTTTAGAACGCTATAAAAACTACAACGGACCTGAGGGAAACTCAGCTCCGGCCGAAGCATCTGGCAATTCGTATTCAACAACCGCTACCACTATTCCAAATATGGAAGATATCAACGGCGATAATACCCTGAACGAGTACGAACGATACTATCAATACCAGGTTAAGCTTAGTCCTGATGAGATGAAGCTGGGACAAAACTACATTACCGATATCCGCGTTGGACCGAGTGACAATGGGCAGGGAGGTATTCAGGAAGTTAACTGGTACCAGTTTAAAATTCCAGTTTCCGACTACAAAGAAAAATTTGATATCGAAGACTTCACCTCTATTCGTTTTATGCGAATGTTCCTGAAGGGCTTTGAAGATACGACGATATTGCGTTTTGCGACACTTGATCTTGTTCGTTCTGACTGGCGCAAGTTTACCGACAACGTTGATGAAACAGATGTTGCTCCGAGCAATCAGACTGAGTTTGAAATTTCGGCTGTTAACATTGAAGAAAACAGCCGGCGAGAACCAGTCAACTATGTTCTTCCTCCTGGAATCGACCGGGTAATTGACCCTGCGAATCCACAGTTGCTGCAACTAAACGAACAATCGCTGGTTTTAAGAGCCATCGATTTGCAGCAGAGTGATGCCCGGGCAGCTTACAAAACGTTGGGGATGGATCTTCGTCGCTATAAAAGGTTGAAATTGGAGGTTCATGCCGAGGAAATTGAGGGCTACCCATTAAGCGATGATCAACTGCACTTCTTCGTGCGTTTGGGAACCGATGAAAATAACTATTACGAGTACGAAGTCCCGCTCAGCTTAACCGACTATGGAAATTACAATGGAGATATTGAAAGCCAACGATATTTGGTTTGGCCCGATGATAACCGAATTGATATCCCACTAGACTTATTTACAGATGCGAAACTGGCACGCAACGCTTTGATTCGTCAAGCCGGATCAAGCATTTCGACCAACGACATTTACGAATTACCACATGAAGGTTGGAACAGCAATAAAAATCTGGTCAAGGTAAAAGGAACTCCAAACCTTGCCGAGGTTGATCTTGTATTGATGGGTATTCGTCATAAAAAACAAGGAAACTTCAACCCCGGACCATTGTCGGTTGAAGTTTGGGCCAATGAACTTCGATTGACCGATTTTGATGAAAGTGGTGGCTGGGCCGCCAATGCACGAGTTTCAGCACGTTTAGCCGATTTTGGCTCAGTCGTTGTGGCCGGGCGTACACGCTCTTCGGGCTTCGGAAGTGTTGACCAAACCATGAACGAGCGGGCGTTGGATGATTTAGTTGAATACGATATTTCGTCAAACTTTGAGCTGGGCAAGTTCTTCCCCGAGAAAGCTAATGTGCGCATTCCATTATATGTTGGCGTGTCCAAAAGCATCAGCAATCCGAAATACAATCCGCTCGATGCGGATATTGAAATGGACGAAGCGCTGGATAATTTGGAAACAAAGTCGGAACGAGACTCTCTGAAAAGCCTTGCTCAGGATTACATGAGCCGCAAAAGCATCAACCTGACTAATGTAAAAGTTGACAAGATGAGTAAGTCAGGAAAGCCAAAACCATGGGATCCGACAAACTTCTCAGTAACCTATTCATACAACGAACTGAAAAGACGAAATGTAAATACCGAATACAGCCTCGAGAAAAACTATCGTGGATTGTTTAGTTATAATTACAACAACCGCCCGAAATTAATAGAGCCTTTAAAAAAGGTCAACTTTGTTAACGGAAAAGCTTTACGACTTTTAAAGGATTTCAACTTCTACCTTTTGCCAACTCAGATCTCTTACCGAACTGATTTGTATAGGCATTACAAAGAGGTTCAAACGCGCAACCTGACCAATCCAAACATGATCATTCCGCGAACCTTTGATAAAGACTTCATCTGGAACAAATATTTTGATCTCAACTATAACCTGACCCGATCGCTGAAACTCGATTTCTCTTCAAAAGGGACATCGCGAATTGATGAACCGGCAGGTCGAATTAACCGATCAGATGACGACTATGAAATGAAGCGTGATTCGATCCTGACCAATTTATTTAATTTAGGTCGGCCGATTCTTTATCATCACACCTTCAATGCTTCGTACATTGCTCCGATCAACAAAATACCGCTACTAAACTGGGTAAGCATGACCGGACGCTACCAGGCACAATATGATTGGTATGCGGGAGCAATTACCGACGAATCAATCGTACTTGGAAACACCATTGAGAATGCTCGCGTAGCTCAGGTAAACAGCCAATTGAATTTGCTCAACTTATACAATAAAGTTCCTTTCCTTAAAGAAGTGAACCGCAAATATGGTGCAAGCACCCGCTCAGCACGAAGTTCGAGTAGCCGGGCACGAGCAGTTTCCCGTTCGAACACAAAAGCCAGCGAACCAAAATATAAAACGGTTACCTACGAAAGCTCACCGACCAACCTGAAAGCAAATACAAACAAGTCAATCAACCACAAGTTGAAAACGGAAAGTGTAGATGTCAACATTGTAAATTCGGGAGGAGAAAAAATAGAAGGTGAAGTTGAAGTAGTAAATGAAAACCGGATAACGGTATCTGTACCAAACAATGTTCGTCAGGCAATAATTACGGTTACCGGGAAGCGTGAAGTTGGAGACAATATTTTTCTGAAGATTGCCCAATACACGGCCCGAACGCTCATGAGTGTAAAAAATGTATCACTCTCCTATTCCAGCTCCGATGGTACCATTATGCCAGGATTCATGCCTGAACCTACCATTTTTGGATCAGGGTCATACAATCCCGACCCGGCTATGTTTGGAAACATCGCCAGCAGCAATGCTCCGGGATTTCCATTCCTTTTTGGATGGCAGGATGAAACTTTTGCCCGCAAGGCAATAAGCAAAGGGTGGTACACGAAAGATACCGCATTAAATGCGGCTTACCAGATGAACCATAATGAAACGTTCAGTGTCAGGGCTAGTGTTGAACCAATTCCATTCCTGCGAATTGATTTAAACGCCAACCGCTCCTTTTCGGAGAACATGAAAGAATATTACATTTACGATGGTGAATCAGGTAATTTTGATACTTCAGGCAAAACCCTGCAAGGAAACTTTACCATGTCGATAAATACCTGGAGCACGGCATTTACAAAAATGGGGGAAGCCGAAGTGCCGGAATCATCAGCTTTCCAAAACATGTTGGATAACCGCAGTATTATTTCTGATCGATTGGCAAGCCAACGAATAGCAAACTCTGACATCGGATATAAACCAACCGACTCGCATAGTCAGGTTGATGGATATCGCGCAGGATACGGTCCAAATTCGCAACAAGTATTGGTTCCTGCTTTTATTGCGGCCTACACCGGCCAATCGGCTGATAAAGTATCCTTGGAACCGTTCCCATCCATCAAATACATGCGCCCCAACTGGCGAATTACCTACGACGGTATTGTATCCAAAATTGAGGGTTTGAACAAATATTTGAAAACGCTGAACATCAGTCATTCCTATCGTTCAAGCTACAACGTTGGCTCTTATATTACCAACTTAAGGTATAACGACAATGAATTTGGTGACGGGTTCAGCTATGTTATGAATGAGCTGAGCGGAAACTTTGTGAGCAGATACGACATTAACGCGGTGAGCATTAATGAGCAATTCAATCCGCTGATCAATATGGACGTAACCTGGCTGAACGATTTAACGACAACTGCTGAAATTAGCCGAAGCCGGAACCTGACATTAAACTTTGCCAACAATCAGCTAACCGAAGTGCTAACCAACGAATATACTTTCGGATTGGGTTATCGTTTCGAACGCATGGACTTGATCATTAAAACGAAAGGATCGCAAAAAGCATATTCAAATGATTTGAATATCCGGGCCGACGTTTCATTCCGTAAAAACAAGACGTTCATCCGTAAACTGGTTGAAGGCAATGACCAGCTCACAGCAGGACAAAATGCTATTACGATTAAAACAACAGCTGATTATATGCTAAGCGATCGTTTTCAATTGAGGGTTTATTATGACAAGGTGATTAACAAGCCATTCACCTCTTTGTCTTATCCAACGTCCAATTCCAACTTTGGGTTGAGCTTCCGCTTTACTCTGGCACAATAAACAAGTTTTATTTTTTAGTACTTTTGCCCCAATAATTTGAATGCCGAAATGGAAAGAAAAGATATCGAAATTATGGCTCCGGTTGGTTCTTACGAATCGCTGGCAGCTGCTATTCAAGGAGGAGCAGGATCGGTTTACTTTGGGGTTGAACAACTCAATATGCGGACCCGTTCATCCAACAACTTCACCCTGGATGATTTAAAAAAGATTGCAGAAAAAGCATCAGCCCACGGAGTGAAAACTTACCTCACCGTCAACACCATCATTTTTGATAATGAGCTGGACAAGTTACACGAGGTGATTGATGCCGCAAAAGCAGCCGGTATTTCGGCTATCATTGCCAGTGATATTTCGGCTATCGCCTACGCCCGTAGCATCGGTATAGAAGTTCATATTTCGACTCAGGTAAATATTACCAATATTGAAGCGGTAAAGTTCTACGCCCAATTTGCCGACGTAATGGTTCTGGCCCGTGAAATGAATATGGGTCGCGTTTGGGAAATCAGAAAGCAAATTCAAGAGCAGAATATAACCGGTCCAAAAGGCAAACTAATTCAACTCGAGATGTTTGTGCACGGCGCCTTGTGCATGGCCGTATCGGGCAAGTGCTACCTGAGTTTGCACGAAATGAACTCGTCAGCCAATCGGGGAAGCTGCATGCAAACCTGTCGTCGTTCCTATACGGTTATCGACAACGAAACGAAAGCCGAACTGGATATCGACAACGAATACATCATGTCGCCCAAAGATTTAAAAACCATTCACTTTTTAAATAAAGTGCTTGATTCGGGCATCACAGTCCTTAAAATTGAAGGACGAGCACGTTCTCCCGAGTATGTAAAAACAGTAGTTGAATGCTATCGCGAAGCAGCCGATGCTCATTTTAATGGTGATTTTACCGATGAAAAAATAGCTGTCTGGGACGAACGACTAAAAACAGTTTTCAATCGCGGTTTTTGGGATGGCTACTACCTCGGACAAAGGCTTGGGGAATGGAGTAAAAACTACGGCTCGGTAGCCACAAAACGGAAACTTTACATTGGCAAAGGCATGAACTATTTCGGAAAAATTGGAGTGGCCGAATTTAAGATGGAAACCGGCAAACTTCAGGTAGGTGATAAAATATTGATTACCGGACCGACAACCGGAGTGGTGGAAGCCGAGGTAGACGAAATACGTGTCGACCTGAAACCGGTGGATGAAACCCAAAAAGGAGAACGGTTCTCCATCAAGCTCGATCAAACCATTCGCCGATCTGATAAATTGTACAAAATTGTCAATTCCGACGAGGTGCATCAGCGAAAATAAACAACATCGAGCTGGAAATTAAGAATGCATCGTTAATAAGTCATTCTAAATTCAAGTTCAATTTATTTAGCAGTAGCTTGACTTTCTTCTTATTTTTGATAAAAATTCAACTTATGCGCAAGCTAATACTTCCTCTTGTTCTCGTTTCGATTGTGATTGCCGGAGCTGCCTTCTTTTTCTTTGCCGGACAAACCCAAGGCTACTCCGAGAATTCGGCTTTTCGGGCAATTCCTGTAAAAACCCCCCTCTTCATTGAAGTGCCGGAATTGGAATCACTTCTCGACGAGATCGACAATCAGAATCCACTTGTTAACGAGCTGAAACAAATCAAAGATCTGAATTCTTTTTTTACGGACATTCGGGACTTGAAGGAGCAGCTTAAAGCGCACGAGTTGCTGCGCGATGTCATTGCGGACAAAACCCTTTTAGTCGCCTTCAACCCCGAAGGTAAAAATAACATCGGTTGTCTTTTTGCGACCAGTTTAGACAATCGCAAAGAAAGGTCTGCGTTGATTGATTATTTCAATTCACTCGCAACCAATAATGAAATTGAATTGGGCTCCAGAAAATACGATAACACAGATATTTATCAGTTAAAATCAGGCACCTCCCAGTTCAGCGTTGCATTTAAAGAAGGTATTTTGCTGTTCAGCCGTTATCCGCTTTTTGTTGATGAGGCCATCCGTCAAATCTCAGCTGAAAACTTAACGGGCGACCAACAACTTACCGAACTGCACAAAACTGCCAGCGGAGGTTCGGAGTTCAACATTTACGTGCAGCACAATCATTTTCCAAGCTTTATTTCAAAAGCTATTCCACGCGATTTCCGCAAACAGATAAAGTTGCTGGGCAGTTTGTCCGACTGGACGGAACTGGATGTGAACATCAAAAAGTCAGAATTATTGTTGAACGGATTTAGCTTTTCCAACGATTCAAACAACAACTACTTCAATATTTTCCGCAGGCAAAAAGCGGAGCGGGTTACTATTCCCGAAGTGCTTTCAGCCAACACCAGTTTGTTTCTCAATTTATCCATCGAAAATCTGGAACGATTCAATACCGACTATGAGGAGTACCTGAAAAAGCAGGGATTGTATTACTCTCGGGAAACTGAATTATCAAAAATTCAGCGGTACAGCAAAGTACCTTTTACAAAACTATTTCAGGAGGTTGGAAAAAATGAATTTGCCGTAGCCTTTGGGACTATTACCCAAAACAATCCAACACAAAATCGCTTTTTCATTGCCCAAGTGAAAGGGCAGTCGGTTGCCCGCGAAAAATTATTGCCCATACTTCAAAACTATGCTAAAGCGCAAAAAACAACGCTTGAAGCAATGCGATCCGACTATCAAATTCAAAATGACCGTTCGTTCTCCATCTATCAATTTCCGTTTAAAAAATTGCCTGAATTATTATTTGGCCAAGCTTTTTCAGGTGTCGAAAGTAACTTCATGTGCTTTTACGACAACTATCTGATTTTTGCGGATAACGCAGCGGCACTGAAAAATTACATCCATGACCTGGTGCTTTCTGAAACCTTGGAAAATGATACTCAATTTCAGGGTTTTAATAGTCAGTTAACGAGTAGGTCAAGCATTTATTTCTACCTTAATTTTTCAAAATCATTCTATTTAAGTAACCATTATTTAGATGAAGACATCTCAAAATCAATCGGGGAAAATGAACTTTCCATTCGGAAATTTCAGGCTCTGGGATGGCAAATCTCACCGAGCAACGAACAATTTCTAAATAGTGTTTACCTGAAATTTGATCCGGTTTTGAAAGAAGAGCCGCAAACGGTTTGGCAAAGTAAGTTGGACTCAACGGTTGCGATCAAGCCACAGCTGGTGATCAACCACAACGACAAAGCCAACAAAGAAGTCATCATTCAGGATAACAAGAACAACCTTTACCTGATTAACAAAGAAGGGGTGAGCCTTTGGAAAGTGAAACTCCCCGGTCAAATCATGGGCAAAATTTACCAGATCGACTATTACAAAAACGGGAAACTACAATACCTGTTCAACACCAAGAACCAGCTTCATTTAATTGACCGCGAAGGAAATAATGTTGCTCGCTACCCAATCAATTTGCGAGCCCCGGCAAGCAATGGATTGGCTGTTTTCGACTACGATAATAACCGCAAATATCGTTTTTTCATTGCCTGCGAAAATAAAGAAGTTTATGCCTACGACAACGAAGGCAAAGTGGTTCGTGGCTGGGATTTTAAAGGTACTGACGGGAAAGTGACTTCACCCGTAAAACATTTCCGCGTAGCCGGAAAAGATTACATCGTTTGTGCCGATCAGTATAAAACCTACATTCTTGACCGGAGAGGAAACACACGTGTGAGTACCAAAGCCGGCTTTGAACATTCTGACAATGAATTTTATTTGGTAACCGGCAAGCAGCAAGCGATCGCCTCAACCGATATTAATGGTGTTGTTCATTTACAATATTTTAATGGCCAAGAAGAAACTGTGAAAACAACCAACTTGAGTAAAAACCATTTTTTCGAAGCCGAAGATATAAATGCGGATGGAAAATCTGATTTTATACTCGCTGACGAAAAACAGCTGATTGCATATACTGATGGGGGGAAACAGATTTTTGAGCGAAAGTTTGACAGTCCGATTACCAGCAAGCCCAACAGCTACATGTTTTCAAATAATGACCGAAAAATTGGTGTTGTTTGTGGAACTGAAAACCGGGTATATCTAATCAATTCCGATGGTTCTGTTTATGATGGGTTTCCGCTGCATGGAAACACCGACTTTACGATTGGCTTTTTTAACCACTCAAATCCCTTTTTCAACTTGGTGGTTGGTAACGAAGACAATAGTTTTTACAACTATCAGGTGGAATAATCTAAACCAAAACAGTCAATAGTTTTTCCACCGAAATTGGTCTGATCGCAATCTCAATTTTCTTGAGTCGTTGCGTCAACTCCTGATAATCATGTCGAGCGTCCAGCAGCGCATTTGTTAGTAAAATAGCTTGTTCATTGGATATCTTACCGAGAAGATCAATTGTGTGTATAACACCTTTGGCCACCTCCAGTGTGAACTGGATGGAATTGCCTTCCAGATCATCAACCTGGTTGCTGTATTTGTATTTTGGAGAATAGCCGTAAATCCAGTCCCAGGTTGCATATTTCTCATCCCTCAACTTTCTAATTTTTTCAATATCGTCCTCCGAAAATTGAAAAACCTTCGGTTCCGGATAACTGGTTCGAATCCCCTCAAAAATAAAGTCAGAGAAATCGTTCACACTCATCTCCCGATCCAGGTAATTCGCGATGTTTGTTACCTCGCTTCGGTTCGACTGCACAGCCTTATCCTCGAAACGCGACAGATCGACTTTCAACGCGTTTTTCAACTTACCTAATTCACTATTATACAGCAAAGTTCCGTGATGAAGCACCCGTTTTTTAAAAACATGCTCAGCATTGCCCGATATCTTTTTCCCATCCAGCATCAAGTCGTTGCGGCCAGTGGTATAAGCATCCAAACCCAACTTCTTCAGCACTTTAACAATAGGCTGCGTAAACACCTTGAAGTTAACCTGATCGATCCGTTCAACGGTTTTAATAAAGGTGAAATTCAAATTTCCTGGATCGTGAAATACCGTGCCCCCACCCGATAGTCGGCGGGCGATTTTAATTCCATTTTCGGCCACATAACGATGATTAATTTCGGCGAGCGCATTTTGGTGTTTCCCAACCACAATGGAACTTTCACCTTGCCAAAGCATGAAAACATCTTCGTCGAAATTCTTCAGTAAATATTCTTCGGCCGCCAGATGAAAATATGGATCCAGCCCTTTTTGTTGAATGCAAAGTACAGTCATAGACCACAAAAGTAATTAAAACTCCAGAATGATCCCGATGGTAGGCAGCGTTGTTCCCGAAGTGTTTTCAACCCGATCGAGCACATACCGGGATCCTCCGTCGGTAGTCACATAACTGCCATTTTCATTTTGCTGCCGAACCAAAATGTCCTGATCTTCATTTTGGAAATTGTAGAAATTCTGAATATCGATATAAAATTTGGCTGTAATCTTATCCAAATAGTAAGCTTTATCAATCCGTAAATCCAGTTGATGAAAGGCTTCAAATCGTTTGGTATTCCACTGGTCGGTATTCAAATACGGGCCGTTATTTACATTCCAGGCCTCAACCAAAGCCGACTTTTCCACATCGTAAGGCGTGTACGGTAAACCACCAACAAACCGCCAGCGAGCTCCCACACGCCAATTGCGCTTTAACTTTTTGGTCGAAGTGAGCACCAATAAGTGTCGGCTATCCCAGCTCGAAACAATGTAGTTGTTATTTTTATCCTGAAATTCGCTCCGCACCCAGGTGTACGACAAATTCAGGTTGAATTTATTGGACGACGCAATCCGAGTTTGTAACTCAATACCGTAGGCACGCCCCTCCGAAATTGATCGGACTTCCTCGTTTCCAATCACTCCAAAATCAGCACCCAGGTTAGCTAAGCTTACCGAGTCGTTCACCGAAAACGGGTAGTCGCTGTATTTTTTATAAAACGCCTCGCCCGAAAAAACAACATTTTGCTGTGGTTGAAACTCAATACCAGCGATCAAATGGTCAGCCTGAATATATTTTAAATCGTTCTCCTTATTCACCAATACGCCATTTTCTTTATAACCAAGTGCTGTGTATGGTGGCAGCTGGAAATAGCGACCAGTATTAAAATTCAAACTCCAGTTTGGCGATAGCTGATACGAAGCTGATAGTCGTGGAGAAAGCTGGTCGAAGGGCGACTGCATACTTGAAGAATAGTTGGTGGCATCAAGCCGGATACCCAATGAAAGTGTTAATCTTTCATCCAAAATTTTATTGCTCGCCTGCCCAAACAAACCCCACTTTATGAGGTTCAAGTCGGTATCAAAGTTAACATCCAAAATACCATCCGAATAAAAACGCCTTTGCTGGGTTGAATTCGTGTAAGTCACAAAATCAACATTGGCTCCAAAGTTAATCTTCACATTGCCAACTCGTGTTGAATTCTCAAAGCGCAACTTATTCTCAATTTCTTCGGAAACGTAATCCAGCGTTTTATTGGCCTCCGAGCTGTAATCGTTGTCTAAATATTTCACAGCCGAATTATTCAGGTGGCTGCGGCTAACAACAACGGTCTGAAAACCATTCTCGCGATAATGCTTATAAACGGCTCCCACCGTATAACTCCACTGCTCATTTTCTGGTATTGTCGACAAGATATACCGTTGCTGATCATCAGGATCTTCTATGTCTAGATTTAAGTCGAACTTGTCAATCGCCCCCAGTCCAATAAACGAAATTTCATTCTTCCGATCGAGCTTGGTTTTTACTTTAAATTGAAAATCATTAAAGGTGGGTAAAAAAGGCAACTCAAATAAGCTAAACAGCAACTGCAAATACGAACGCCGGGCTGAAAAAATATAAGTCGTTTTTTCGCCAATTGGCCCATCAAAAGTGCCGGTAACTTCTGAGGCTCCAACTGAAAACTGCGCCCGTAATTTATCGGTATTTCCATCAACCTGATAAAATTCGAAAACTCCGCTTAATGCGTTTCCGCGATCGGCCGGGAAAGCTCCCGAATAATAGTTGACCTCACGCAACAAATCAGCATTTATAATTCCTACCGGCCCCCCGGAAGCCCCCTGAGTGGCAAAGTGATTAATATTGGGCACTTCAACCCCATCCAAAAAAAAACGGCTTTCTGCCGGACCACCACCCCGGATAATAATATCATTGCGGAACGAAGGTGTTGACTGCACACCCGGAAACGACTGGATCACCTTGCTGATGTCGCGGTTGGCTCCGGGGCTGTTTTCTATCTCAGATATCCCAATATTTTTCAACGATAGTGGACTCTCCTCTGTCTTTCGAAAAAGTGAAGCGGAAACAGTCACCTCATTCAACTCGGTATTGCTTTTTTCGAGTGCGATATCTAAATCAACCGGTTTTGAGTTACTCACTTCTACTTCGGGTGAAATCGTATTTTCATACCCAACAAACGACACTTCCAACCGCACGAATCCCGGCTTCAGTCCGGTAATATGATAGGTTCCATCCTCTTTGGAAACTGTGCCAATGGTTGTTCCAGCAACCACCACATTCACGAAAGGGAGTCCCTCATTACTATCGGCATCATAAACACGTCCATGCACCGCGGCGCGCTGCGCGATTGCTCCATTCCCAATCGATAGCAATATTAGTATGAGGATATAGAAAAATTTGTTTCTGGTCGGTTTTTGAATCATTATCTTTGATGTTTCAGTTTTTATTCAGCAAAATCTGTTGAAATGATCGCTGAATTAGTTAAACAAAAATAACGAAAGCTTGTTCGATTGAGCAATGTTTTTAATAAAATAGCGCACGAATATGCGAATTGTAATACAGCGGGTTTCCAAGGCCTCAGTTACTGTTAACCAAGAAATAAAATCGAAAATTGGACACGGATTACTTCTACTATTGGGAATTGAAGATGCCGACACTAGCGAAGACATTAGTTACCTGGTGAAAAAGGTCAGTCAGTTGCGCATTTTTGATGACGAAGATGGTGTGATGAACAAGTCGCTGCTGAATGTAAATGGAGAAGCGCTGGTTGTGAGTCAGTTTACACTGCATGCCAGCACCAAAAAAGGCAATCGACCATCCTACATTCGTGCTTCGAAACCGCCCATTGCCATTCCATTGTACGAGCAATTCGTAGATACACTATCAGCAACTCTTCAGCAAGAAGTGAAAACCGGTGAGTTTGGAGCCGATATGAAAGTAGACTTGCTCAACGATGGTCCGGTAACCATCATCATCGACTCAAAAAACAAGCAATTTTAACAATAAAAAGCAGCTGGCGTTTGTTTCTAATGTATGATCAATGATAACTAACATGAGCACAAAACCCGAAGTCATAAGTTTACCTGTAGCTCAGGAAATGGTTGACCAATGGATAAAAACCATAGGCGTCCGATACTTCAGCGAATTAACCAATATGGCTATTTTAACGGAAGAAGTTGGAGAATTGGCTCGTATTATGGCACGAAAATACGGCGACCAATCGTTTAAAAAGAGTGATGAACAATATGAAATGGCTGATGAAATGGCCGATGTATTGTGGGTTTTAATCTGCCTGGCCAATCAAACCGGGGTTGACCTAAACAAAGCATTCATAAATAACGTAGAAAAGAAAACCAAGCGGGATGAAAACCGCCATCAAAATAATCCGAAACTAAAATAGTCTCCAATGGAAACAATCCACCGAAGCTTAGCAGAGATCAAAGTCGCAGCACAAAACAATTCCAATTCAGACTGGCAAGAGCTGGCATTCTCTTGCATTGACTTAACGACATTAAACTCGACAGACACCGTTAGCCATGTAAAGGCTTTTACTGAGCGGGTGAATGATTTTGAGAACGACTATCCGAGCCTGTCCAATGTGGCTGCTATTTGTGTTTATCCAAACATGGTGCGCACCGTTAAGGAGAACTTAAACGACGACAATGTAAATATAGCCGCTGTGGCCGGTGGGTTTCCCGGATCGATGAGCTTTATTGAAGTAAAAGTGAAGGAGGCCCGAATGGCTGTTGATTACGGTGCTGATGAAATTGATATCGTTCTTCCTCTGTGGGCTTTTATGGATGGCGATGACTTAATTTGTCGTGAAGAGGTAACAACCATCAAACAAGCCATTGGAGACGCACACTTGAAAGTGATATTGGAAACCGGAGCCATTGCCGAACCGGAGCAAATTCGTCATGCGTCGTTTTTAGCCATGGAAGCAGGTGCCGACTTTATAAAAACTTCAACCGGAAAAATTACCCCTGCAGCAACACCTGAAGCTGCCATGGAAATGTGCCTGGCCATCAAAGATTACCATAAGAAAACAGGTAAGAAAATTGGATTTAAACCGGCAGGTGGAATCTCATCTACCGGGGATGCCATCTTATACCTGACTATTGTTAAAGAAATTTTAGGTGAAGAATGGATGACTCCTTCCCTATTTCGCATTGGAGCCAGCCGTTTGGCGAATAATTTATTGAGTGATCTTTTGGATGAAAAGGTGAAGTATTTCTAGCCGGATGTACCGGGCTATTTCCTTTTTTCCACTTCAAACACCTTACTAACAGAGCCATGCAATAGCAATAATCGGCGGGCGGTAGCTTCTTCAAAGCCAAGCTCATCCACAATCATCTGAGTACCGCGGGCAATCAATTTTTGGTTGGTCAACTGCATATTGACCATCTTGTTGCCTTTTACTTTCCCCAGTTTAATCATTAGCGATGTGGTAATCATATTCAAGATCAGTTTTTGAGCTGTACCCGATTTCATTCGCGTGCTGCCCGAAACAAACTCAGGCCCAACAATGGCCTCAATAGCAAGATCCACATGTTTGGCCAATTCGCTCTCCGGATTGTTGACGATACAACCAGTCAGGATACCATTCTCATGAGCCTTTTTCACAGCTCCAATTACATACGGCGTACGTCCCGAAGCAGCAATGCCAACCACCGTATCTAACTTGTTAATATTGTAGGTTTGCAAATCCTGCCACCCCAACGCTGCATTATCCTCCGCTTTTTCTACCGCTTTGCGGATGGCCTGATCACCACCCGCAATCATGCCGATCACCATATCATCGCCTACCCCATAAGTTGGAGGAATCTCCGAAGCATCCAGAATTCCAAGTCGCCCGCTGGTACCTGCACCGATGTAAAATAAGCGGCCACCTTTTTGCATACGCTCGACAACCTGCTCAACCAACCGCTGAATTTGCGGGATGTTTTTCTCCACCGCCGGAAGTATTTTTTGGTCTTCGGCATGAATACTTTCGAGTAACTGGCGAACCGACATTTGTTCCAGGTCGTCGTATAATGATTCTGATTCGGTAATACTGTCTGAACTCATTACTCCTAAATTTAGCTCGTATGAAATTTCTTCAACATCTCGATGGGATCTTTTAGAATCACGGGCTTGTCAAAACCGTATTCTTCTGCCAGCTCGTTAATAAACATTCGAAAGCCCCAAGCTACCGAACCAACAAACCCAATCGGAAATTCAGAATATTCTGGTAATTGAATCACATTGCGTTCGAAAAATTCTCCCATGCTTGTCATCACCAACTGGTGACAATAGTCCTTTTCGATATATTTGGATAAAAATGGAGCAAATTCGGCCAAATATTTGTTCGGTCTTTCCTCTTTATAAACGCGCCTCAAAACTTCAGATTCTGTAAAGTCAAATTCTTGTTCAAACAAGTTTTGAACATCCAGTGGCATGGTATTTTTAAAATAATCGCTTAACAACTTTTTACCAAAAAATGCTCCACTGCATTCGTCACCTAAAATAAAACCAAGAGATGGAACCCGGGCAATTATCCCATTACCATCGTACAAACACGCCCCTGATCCGGTTCCCATAATACAGGTGATTCCTGCATCGTTTCCAAACAAAGCACGGGCAGCTCCAACAAAGTCGCTACTCATTTCAACTGAACTCTCCGGAAATAATTTTTGAAGCGCATCCTGAATCACCTTTCCTCGCTCTTGGTTAATAATTCCAGCTCCATAAAAAAAAATGGCATCGACCTTGTCAGAAACATTTGGCAATAAATCCGTTTTAAGCTCTGAATAAATGTCTTCAGCTGATCGGAAAAATGGATTAATCCCAGTTGTTTGAATGGAAGAAGACTCCTCTTCTTTTTCAGTGATGAGGAGCCAGGAAGTCTTTGTTGATCCGCTATCTGCTATTAATAGAGTCATATAACAAATGTAAGTAATTTTACTGCAGATGCTATCAATCAAACAAAACATGTATGATCGATTTTGATTCTATTCAAATAGCTGCAAATACGAATTAAACACCAAAACTTTTTCCGTCAAAAATGTATCTTAGCGGTGAACATTCAATTTCCAGCTGAAAAAGATAAATCGAATTGGATTTCGTACGTTGGATCTAAAATAAAAGAAACACACGGTAAACAAACAGAGACCAAACCATGAGTACCACTTTGATTTCTATTATCATCCTGTCGTTTTTTGCCCTGCTGATGGCTATTTCATATTTCTCATCGCGCCATGCAACAAACGACACTTTCTTTACCGGAAATCGGTGCTCGCCCTGGTACCTTGTTGCTTTTGGAATGATTGGCTCCACCATTTCCGGTGTTACTTTTATATCTGTGCCGGGAGAAGTTGGGAACAGCGCGTGGACTTATCTCCAGTTTTTAATTGGAAACTTCTTCGGATATTGGCTCATCGCGTTGGTTCTAATTCCGCTTTACTACAAACTAAACCTGGTTTCAATCTACACCTATCTTGATCAGCGTTTTGGTGTCCGCTCATACAAGACCGGAGCTTTCTTTTTCTTATTATCGCAAACAATCGGAGCATCGTTTAGGCTTTATCTTGCAGCGGGGGTTTTGCAAATTGGCTTTCTCGAAGCGCTTGGAATTCCATTCTGGCTCACCGTATTAATGACTTTATTTTTGATTTGGATTTACACCTACAAAGCCGGAATAAAAACAGTGGTCTGGACCGATACACTCCAAACTCTATTTATTTTAGGAGCCGTTGGAATTACAATTTTTATGATTTCAAAGCAACTTGATCTCAGTTCGAAGGAGCTGGTAGATACTGTTGTGCATCACCCATATAGCCGAATATTTGATTGGGACTGGCAATCGAAAACAAATTTCTTTAAGCAGTTTTTTGCCGGACTAGGCATTGTATTGGTAATGAACGGGCTGGATCAAAATATGATGCAAAAGAACCTAACTTGCAAAACACAAAAAGATGCACAAAAAAATGTCTTTTGGTTTAGTTTTGCTTTCATCATTGCTAACATATTTTTCCTCAGTCTGGGTGTAATGCTTTACGCCTTTGCTCAACAAAAAGGCATTGCTATTCCTGATCGTAGCGATGATTTGTTTCCTTTTTTAGCTTTACAGCATTTTGGAACTTTTGCCGGTGCCTTATTCCTTCTTGGCATTTTAGCTGCAGCATACTCAAGCGCCGATTCAGCGCTGACCGCCTTAACCACGTCTTTTTGCATCGACTTTTTAAATATTGATGCCAAAGAACCAAAAAGTAAAAAAACAAGATTCTTTGTTCACATTGGATTTTCGCTGTTAATGTTTGTCGTTATTGTTCTTTTCAGAATCATCAATAACGACAGTGTGGTAACAGCTGTTTTTCGTGTTGCCGGATATACCTATGGTCCATTGCTGGGGCTTTTTGCCTTCGGTATTTTAACTAAACGGAAAGTATACGACCGGCTAGTTCCCGCTATCGGATTAGCTTCTCCGTTAATAACTTATGTCATCAACATCAATTCGGAGGCTTGGTTTGGAGGTTATCAATTTGGATTTGAACTACTCTGGCTCAATGGAGCACTCACATTTCTGGGGATGCTAATTTTTTCAAATTTAAAGAATGAAGAATAGATTTTCAGGATAGCGTTTTATTTGTAGCACTTAAAGAAAATTCTTAAAGCTGAGACTATCCCCATGGCAGAACTGAAAACCACTTCGCCAAAAAGAATTATATTCGTGCAGTTTCTCTTTATCCTGATGAAGATCGATGCAAAATACAATGTGTAGCAATGAGCAAACAAGACAAATGTCTACAACTTCGGTTTAAACCATATCATCTCCAGTTAAAACATACGTTTACACTTGCTAAAAGTACGCGCGTGTCCACACCAACCATGTTAACGGAAATCGCTTACGATGGGATGGTGGGATATGGTGAAGCTTCCATGCCTCCTTACTTAGGTGAAAACCATGATACGGCAACCAGATTTCTACAATCTCTTAAACTGGATCAGTTCAAAGCCCCCTTTCAGCTAGAAGATATTTTAAGCTATGTAGACGAAATAGCTGAAGGTAATTGTGCTGCCAAAGCCTCCATCGATATTGCTTTGCACGACCTGATTGGAAGAATGAAGGATCAACCGTATTACAAAATCTGGGGATTCAATCCAAAAGATGCTCCCGATACATCATTCACAATAGGTATTGATACGCCGCAAGTCATTAAGCAAAAGCTAAAGGAGGCTGCTGGATTTAAGATTCTGAAAATAAAACTAGGCCTCGATAATGATAAGGAAATCATTGAAACCATCCGTTCGATGACCAATGTTCCAATTTGTGTTGATGCTAATCAGGGTTGGAAAGACAAGCAACAAGCTTTGGACATGACCCATTGGTTGAAAGCAAAAGGAGTTATCTTTATTGAACAGCCAATGCCCAAAAAAGCCTTGGAAGAAACAGCTTGGCTCAGCCAAAACAGCCCATTGCCAATTATTGCCGACGAAGCCGTACAACGATTAAATGACCTAAAGAAAATAAAGGGTGTTTATTCCGGAATCAACATCAAATTGATGAAATGTACGGGCATGCGTGAAGCGCACAAAATGATAACGCTCGCCCGGGAATTGGACATGAAAGTAATGATTGGCTGCATGACCGAAACATCATGTGGTATTTCAGCGGCAGCCCAATTATCACCAAAAGCGGACTGGGCTGATCTGGATGGAAATTTGTTGATCAGCAACGATCCGTTTATCGGCGTAAAAGTTAAAGATGGCAAAGTAATCCTGCTAAACAAACCCGGGATTGGAGTAAAAAAGCGGACTTAATAAAAACCTAAACACACCAATACAGCACAAATTATTTTTTGCGGGTCGTCACGTAATTGATCAGCTCAATCATCGCATTTCGAGAGTCGGTTTCCGGGAAATTGTTGATTTCGGATATCGCCCGGTCGCGGTAAAAATTCATTTGCTCGGTGGCATATTCCAGTCCGCCACGTTCAACAACGAGATTAACCAATTCCTGCACTTTTGAGGTGTTCTTGTTTTTACGCTTTACCTCACGCAAAATGCGACGTTTTTCTTTTTCTTCTGAATTGCTCAACACGTAAAGTAAAGGCAGCGTAATCTTTTTTTCCTTGATGTCGTTCCCGGTTGGTTTTCCCAGCAATCCTTTCGCCTGATAATCAAAAATATCATCCTTAATCTGGAAAGCAATCCCCGCATCAATCCCAATCCGGAACAATTTTTCAACCAACGATTCGTCATCCGATACCGACGCTGCTCCCATTGCCATGCTGGTTGCAATTAGCGAAGCTGTTTTTTTCTCAATAATTTCGAAATAAGTATCGTAATCAATGTCTAGTTTGCGACTTTTGCGCAATTGCAGTATTTCCCCCTCACTCATGTCTTTCACAGAGCGGCTGATCAGCTTCAGGAAATTGTAGTTCTCATTATCAATATTCAACAACATTCCCTTCGCCAAGATATAATCGCCCACCAAAACCGCCAGCTTATTTTTCCAGAGAGCATTAATCGAAAAACTACCGCGACGTTCATACGATTCGTCGACTACATCATCGTGCACCAGGGTAGCCGTGTGCAGCAACTCGATAGACGAGGCAGCCATGTATGTTGAATCGTTAAATTCACCAGTCATTTTAGCCGAAAGAAAAACAAACATCGGTCGCATTTGCTTCCCTTTCTTCCGCAGAATATAATTGATAATCAATGATAACAAGGGGATATCACTTTGAATAGTCTTTTTGAAGTAGTCTTCAAATTGATTCAACTCATCTTTTATGGGTTTCTGAATGATATCCAAAGAGGTCATTTGTTCCGTGTTTTGAACCGTTCAAAAATAGCAAATTAATTAGGTTTTCGGCTAATATATTAAAGTCATACACAAAATAATAAGGTCTTTGTTCATCGGAAAGTTAGCTATCAAGTGTTTGTATTCATTCTAAAAAATAAAACCACCTAAATTTTTATTTTAGAAGAAATTAAATATTTATATATTTGCATTTGTAATTAATAAATAATACAATGCAGTTTAAAGAACTAGATGCTGATCGGCTTGACACCGCTGCCAATATGCTAAAAGCGATTGCGCATCCAATGCGTATAGCTATACTCAAGCATCTTGAAGGGGGTAAAAAATTAACCGTTACCCAAATCCATGAACTTTTAGGGATTGAGCAGTCAACGACGTCGCATCACTTAGGTATTTTAAAAGACAAAGGAGTTTTATGCTCGCGCCGCGAAGGTAAGAATACTTTCTACTACTTGAAGCACGATGTTCTAAGTCAGGTTGTTGACTGCCTGGAACGCTGTACCTGTGGAGAATAATAGCGACAAACAACATATTTTGGAAAGCCGGCTTTTTGTCGGCTTTTTTATTTATTGGAGGGAAGTTCTTAATTTCACCCTCTCAAATTTGAATCATGGCAAAAATCAGAGTTACCAAGCAATTTGGATTCGAAATGTCTCATGCACTATCCAATTACGATGGCTTATGTCGTAATATTCACGGGCATTCGTATAAATTACAAATTACCCTCATCGGCAAACCACTTAATAAAGAAGGAGATCCAAAGGATGGAATGGTCATCGATTTTAGTATCTTAAAAAAGCTGGTTAAAAAGCACATTGTGGAACCCTTTGATCATTCACTCATGATTAATAACCTCGCAGCACACGATAAGCTGATTGAACTGGGCGAAATGTACGAACGTCAGCACTTGGTCAACTTTCAACCAACGACCGAAAATATGGTTATTTTTATAGCCGAGAAGCTAAAAAAACTATTGCCTGAACATCTTGAATTATTTAGCGTTCGACTTTATGAAACCACCAATTCATTTGCCGAATGGTTTGCCTCCGATAACCAGTAAAACAGAACATCATGCCTGAACAAAACGACAATAACCACCGCCTTTTTCTGCTCGACGCCTATGCGTTAATCTATCGTTCGTATTTTGCGTTTATCAAAAACCCACGATTTAACTCCAAAGGATTGAATACCTCGACCATGATGGGCTTCGTCAATTCGCTGGAGATGTTGCTCAATAAAGAAAACCCGACACACATCGCCGTTGTGTTTGATGTGCATGCCCCCACTTTCAGGCACGAAATGTACACCGAGTACAAAGGTACCCGCGATGAGATGCCGGAAGATATTCGGACAGCTATTCCATGGGTGCGAAAAATTATTGAAGCTTACAACATCCCAATCCTCGAAAAAGAAGGCTTTGAGGCTGATGATGTTATTGGAACATTGGCTAAAAGAGCCGAAAAAGAAGGCTACAAAACTTACATGATGACTCCCGACAAAGACTATGCACAGCTAGTTTCGGAAAATATTTTCATGTACAAGCCGGGTCGCGCCGGAAACGACGTGGAAGTATGGGGAGTGGAAGAGGTGAAAAAGAAATTTGAGATCGAACGTCCGGAGCAAGTCATCGATATTTTAGGCTTGATGGGCGACAGTTCAGACAACATCCCCGGGTGCCCCGGAATAGGACCGAAAACTGCTATGAAACTGATCTCTACTTATCACTCTGTTGATGGCATTTACGAGCATATTGATGAGTTGAAAGGCAAGCAAAAAGAGAACCTTGTAAACTTCGAGGAACAAGTCAGGTTGTCGCGTAAATTGGTTGAAATTATTCAGGATGTGCCGGTTGAGTTCGACGAAAAAGCACTGACTAAAGATGAGGCAAACATTGAAGAACTTCGGAATATATATAACGAACTTGAATTTAAGGCATTGGCACAAAAACTTGGTGCGCCAAAGCAAAAGGCAGAACCGAGTTTTGAGCAGGGAACACTATTTGGCGGAAGCGAAGGATCTGAACAAGTTGTTCGCCAGGATTTAGTGAATTTGGAAAACACACCCCACAACTATTTTTTGGTTGAAAATGCCATGCAGCGCGCCAGCCTGCGCGCCGAACTTTCAGTGCAGGAAGAGTTTTGTTTCGACACTGAAACAACAGGATTGGACACGCATACAGCAGAACTGGTTTGTCTTTCATTCGCTTTTAAAAAAGGAGAAGCGTATTGTGTGACTTTACCTACAAAGCGCGAAGATGCTCAAAAAATAGTTGAAGAATTCCGCTTGATTTTTGAAGATGAAAACGTGCGCAAAATCGGACAAAACATCAAGTATGATATCCTGATGTTGAAGCACTACAACGTTGAAGTAAAAGGCCCGATTTACGATACCATGATTGCACATTATCTTATTCAACCCGAATTGCGCCACAACCTCGATTACCTGTGCGAAACTTATCTGGGATACCAAAAAGTAGAAACCGAAGACCTGATTGGCAAAAAAGGCAAAAAGCAGCAGAGCATGCGACAAGTTCCGGTTGAAAAGCTGAAGGATTATGCCTGCGAAGATGCGGATTTGACCCTGCAACTAAAACTAGCCATTGATCCTGAATTGGATAAAACCGGCGTTCGTTCGGTATTCGAAAAAATTGAAATGCCACTGATTCCTGTTTTGGCCGACATGGAAATGGCCGGTGTGACGCTCAACACCAAAGAATTAGATATTTTTGCAGACAAGCTTCGCGAACAGCTAATTACCCTTGAAAAAGACATTAAAGATTTGGCAGGCGAAGATTTTAATGTCTCGTCGCCAAAACAACTGGGACCCATTCTGTTTGAAAAACTAAACATCGTTAACAAGGCCAGAAAAACGAAGACCAAGCAATATTCCACCGCCGAAGATGTGCTGAGCAAATTGGTTGACAAACATCCGATTATTCCCAAAATATTGGAATTTCGTGGATTGAAAAAATTGCTTTCAACCTACGTTGAAGCCTTGCCACAATTAGTAAATAGCCGCACCGGAAAGATCCATACCAGCTACAACCAGGCCATTGCTGCAACAGGGCGATTGAGTTCCACCAATCCGAACTTACAAAACATCCCGATTCGGGACGAAGAAGGTCGTGAAATCAGAAAAGCGTTTACTGCTTCAAATGAAAACCATGTGTTTTTGTCGGCCGACTATTCGCAAATTGAATTGCGCATTATGGCTGCATTGAGCAAAGATGAAAATCTGTTGGAGGCTTTTAATAACAAGCAGGATGTTCACTCAACAACAGCTTCAAAAATCTATAAAGTTGCTTTGGATGAAGTGACTTCCGATATGCGGCGAAAAGCCAAGACTGCCAACTTTGGAATCATCTACGGCATCTCAGCTTTTGGTTTGTCTGAACGTCTTAACATTTCGCGCACCGAGGCCAAGGAGTTGATCGATGGCTATTTTGAAAACTTCAGCCGCGTGAAAGAGTTCATGGACGAAAGTATTAATGTGGCTCGTGATCACGGCTATGTGGAAACCATCAAAGGTCGTCGTCGATATTTGAAAGATATTAATTCGGCCAATGCGGTGGTTCGGGGTGTTGCCGAGCGAAACGCCATCAATGCTCCCATCCAGGGATCGGCCGCCGACATCATCAAACTGGCCATGATCAACATCTGGAACGCACTGAACGAACAAAAACTACAAGCTAAAATGATTTTACAGGTACATGATGAACTGAACTTCGACGTACCTAAAGATGAACTGGATCAGGTGAAAGAAATTGTAAAACAACAAATGGAGCATGCCGTGGAGATTGGACTTCCGCTAACCGTGGAAATGGATGCAGGAGCCAATTGGATGGAGGCTCATTAAATTCTTTTAGTGGTTTACGATTCGCTTTTACAATTCCGGCTGTTTGCGTTGAATAATTAGCAGTCGGAATCCCCGAACCCAGGAAAAAGGCGAAGACTTTTCGTTCGCGTTCTCTTAGAGTCTCTATGGATTAATACACACTTTCGCGATAGCAGCCAGACCATTGTAGTTTTTCAAAAAGCGCTTCCGGTTGCTGATCGCTTGTTTGTGCCAGAATTTGCTTCAAAGTTTCCCGCACCCCTTTGCCCATGCCTTTTGAACCGCACACGTAAATGTGAGCCTCCTGGTTGAGCCATTCCGACACTTGCTGCTGTTTTTCCAGCAACACATCTTGGACGTACTTTTTACTGGCGCCGGTTCGTGACGACACAAAATCGACCTCGCAGCAAGCAGCCTCACGGGCATAGGTCTGAAACTCCTGATAATACCGATGCCCGGAGTGGTGGTTTTGTTCTCCCCAAATCATCCATACTTTTGCCGGTGACTTTTCTTGCTGTATGTGTTGTAAGAATGCGCGAAAAGGGGCAATCCCCGTTCCTGCCCCGATAAACAAAAACGGTTTTTGGGAGTCTTGAGGTAGATAGAAATCCGGATTGCTGACATGCCTGAACCGGATGGAATCGCCCACTGCCAACGTTTCGTTCGTGTAGGCCGATGCGGCTCCCACATGCACCCGGTCGTTGAATTCAAAACGAACAGATTTAACAATCAGATCCAATTGATGAGTTCCCTTGTACTGGCAGTTTGAAATGGAATACTGTCGGTAATGAATGGGAGGTAACAGGTTAATCAAGGTGGAAGCATTAATTGCTGCCGGAAAGTCCATCAGCATATCCAGCACATTGGCTTTTTGCAGGTAACGACCAAGCTCCTCTTTTTGATCGAGAAAAGCCAGCAGCTTTGTCTGGTTTGTTTGGTGGGCATATGCCTGAAAGGTTGCTATGCTCAGCCTGCAAATCTCTTTTTCATTAACCAGCGCGGATTGAAAATCGGTGGTGTCCAATTGCTTGCTGATGGACATGGCGAGCCAGACCGGGTTTTGCGGCTGCAACTCAACCAGGTCGCCCGGCATGAACTCCAATGGTTGATCCTCCATTCCGATTTCGATGTGGTAGGTCGGGTTATCGTCAGCATCGGTAGACAATAATATGGCTCGTTTGATGGTACCCGTGTTGGCATTTTTCTGGCTCAGACTGACGAGCTGTTCCTGTTGCGAGGAGGATTTTTTCCCGCTTACCAGCTCAGTTACCTGCTTGATCCAATCTGCTGCGGGATCGGCAAAAGCTTCATCGCAGTCGACACGAGGATGGAAAGCCGTGGCGCCAAGATTATTTAACCGGCGCTCCATGATTTTACCGGCCTCACAGTATTGCTCGTAACTGGTGTCGCCCAAAGCGCAAATGGAATATTGAAGTTCTGATAACCGGGGTTGGTCGGCAGCATGCAATTGCCTGAAGAACTTTCGGGCACTAACCGGTGGCTCTCCATCATCGTAGGTACTAATGACAATCAGCACCCGGCTTACTTGCTGGAGGACAACCGGACTGACATTAGAAAGCTTGGTGCAGTAAGTCTTCAGCTGTCGATGATTCAGCTGTTTCTCCATCTCCTGCGCTACCTGTTTAGAATTTCCGGATTTGGTCCCATACAAGATCAGCAGCGTGTCTGGTGATAGCTTCTTTTTTCTATTGATTAAAAAACGCATCATGAATCGGATAAGCGGGTGGATAAACGTAACCGTTGTTGTTTGCTCTTGCGGCGTTTCTTGTACCAGATGATGAAACCGGTAACCGGCAGTGAAGCACCAATCAGGGCGGCAATAAAAGCCAGAATTTTTCCGGTTTTACCCAGCACCGCGCCAGTATGGATATCGTAGTTCATGGCGATGAGTTTTTCTCCCCGACTCAGGTCTGCAAAGCCCTTGGAATGGAGCAACTCACCCGAATATTTATCGTACTGCTCCTGATAGGCCTGGTAATACACCGAAGACTCGTTCTTCACAAAAACACGAATGACACCCGCACTGTCGGGCGAAGCCGGGTAGACATTAACCGAATATGCCTCAGTGTGCTCTTTTCGGACTTGCTGATAAACCGTAGAATAGGTCTGGGGACGAAACTGCTGATCATCAAATGCAGAAGCTACCGCTACTTTTTCAGGGGGTGCCGTGCTTAGGTTGGCTACAGCATACACCAACATCATAAACCATTTGAACGCCCACACCATACCGGTAAGAGACAGAATAATATTAACCGGAAGCATGTAAAATCCCAATACGTTGTGCAGATCGTAATTCAACACTTTGCCGCTCGACCGGGTATTGATGGCATATCCTTTTTTTCCCTTGCGGAAGGGCCACCATAAATACAGCCCGGTAAGTAAGCTAATCAAAAAGACCACCACAGTAAAAGCTACAATGGGCTGACCGTATTCCGTATTCAACAAGAAGCTCCAGTGAAACATTTTGACCAAATGGAAAAATTCCCACTTGTGATTCATTACATCAACGACTTCCCCCGAGTAGGGATTCACATAGGCTATGTAATCATATTTCAACCATTGATTATAGGTCACTCCTTCGCTGTCGTAGTGGTAGGCTTTAAATGACCAATTGCGGTTTTTGTCCTTGTAACAAGTACCATAGCTGATAGGATATTCTTCACCCAGGCCTTTCTGGGCGTTCTCCCACAATTCGTTCAATGGCAACGGCTGGGCTATTTCATTGGTATTCGCATTGTACAACTGGTCGTGATGGATGGCCTGGAACAATTCTTCCTTGAAGGCATAGAAGGCTCCGCTGATGCAGATCAGAAAAATCAGGATGCCGGAGGTGAGTCCCAACCACAAATGTATTTTTCGAAATAATTGCCCCATGATCTATTGGGTTTATTGACTCATATACCCGGAAACAAAAAGGGATAAGCCCTAATTGTTGCCGGGTGTTATGAATTGATATGAGAATTCTCTAACTAGTGATGATATGAAAAAGTGTTTTTAGTATTTGAAGATTCCCTGAACGTCGATACCCTCGATTTGGGCTCCCCGCTCAGCTGTTACCGTTTCAGGATCAACCTGGTAGATGTACCATTCACTTTCAGTGCCTACAACCTGATAAACCAAGCCGTTTTCAACATAGTAAGGAGTCATGTACTGACCACGATGAACAGGGATCGACTCAACCAACTCGAAGGTTTGTGCTTCCAGATCGATGACAGCTGTTTCCATCACCAGGTAGTCTCCAAAAGCAGCCCACGAAGCATCAATGGCATCGTTTTCCAGGCTCACGACCTTAACCACCGCTTTGTTGTTTCCTACATAGACACCACTCAATACTTTGTAACCCTGTTCTTCGATATTGAAGAAATAATCGCTGTCGAAAGCCTGCTCGCCTGCATTGATCTTCAGGATTCCTGACGGCTTGGTTGTTTGTGTAAAGCCGGCAGCCAGTGAACTGGAGGAAAGCGTGTAATGATCTCCGTTTTCATTTTCAAGGATAGCCGGTTGAGAAGCATAGTAGCCAACAGATCCGGTGCGGTCGTCGGAAAAGTAACCTTGATATTCAAACTCAGGGTAAGAGAACACACTCACGATAGCCGAGTCTGTATTGGGTGTTCCCCAGGTGTCGCCGTACAGGGAGTAGCTAGATACATACAACTTGTCTCCCGCCACATAAGCGCCCGTTGGCCAGGCATTCAGCTGTACTCCTTCTTCATCGTATGATTCATAAATCGGGTGCGAGACATTCCTTTCAATCGCCACATTATTGGCATCAATCAGCTGGATCTGACAATCGTAAGAGCCACCACCCCAGGGAGCTCCAATACCAATAATGTAGTCATCATCTACCGGAGAAAGCATGTCTAGCCGGTCAAACAATAGCTTGTCATCGAATATCAGGCTACCATCCTGCACCTGGTAGGACATGACCTCGTTTAGCGTATAGCCTACGGAGAAATATTTGTCGCCAGCCGAAGTAAAATACGACCATCCGGATTGCTCTTCACCCTGCCCATCTGCAGAAATCACTCCCGACATCAAATCGTCGTGTGTCAACAAGTAATCAGCCGAGGCATCACCATCGCTGGCCCGCAAGGCAACCACATAACCGGTTGCTTCCTCTTCCTCCTCCGGTTCATCGACAACCGGATCATCCTCTGTACAGGAAGTCATTCCCATCGTTCCCAACAGCAGCGATAATAGTAAAATGGCTTGTTGTGTATTTAAAATTTTCATCTTGTTTTAATTTTTAATGGTTATTTATTTGTTTCTATTATTTGTCTAAGAAATAGCTCAGCTTGATGTTGAAAGCCCTACCCGGTTTTTGCATGTTAAAATTATCGTAGGCCAGGTTATCAGTCAGGTTGGTACATGCCAGCGAAATGTTATACTGGCCGTTATCCAATTGATAGGAAACCGAGAGGTCGTGCAGCAATTGCCGGGGAATGGTGAACTTGGAACGGGCGTTACCCTGGCTGGGCCATTTCCAATAAAACTCATCCACGAACAAGGTGTTCCACGTGACTGACAAGCGGCTGCGGTTCACACCAACATTGTCGAATTGAAAGCCCAGGTTCGCATTCGCAAACAGCGTTGGCTGGTTGGGTAAAAGGTCGCGATACAGATGATCGTTTTTATTGTTGTTGGTGTTGTGTTGGCGGGTCAGACTTCCTGAAAAGTTGATTAGCTGTTTGTAATGATACTGAGCATTGATCTCAACGCTGCTCAGCTTAACAGCCTCCTGGTTAATGTAATTGGAATTGACCGGATTAGATGCGTCCTGTCGAATATAGTCCTTGGCAGTCCGGTAGAGATAGCCTCCCTCCAAACCGAAAAGGTGCTCATTCACCCGCTTGGAGACAATGAACCCAGCATTCAGGTTATTGCTGCTCTCGGGTTTCAGTTCGGTATTAGGCTTAATCGTCAATCCGTTACCAAAAATCTCCTCCCCATCGGGCAGGCGGTAGGTGCGCTCGTACGACACTTTGATCTGCGACCACTCATTGAAATGAAAAGTGGAGGCCACTCCATATCCGTTTTTCAGTTGACTTTCGTCGTATTCGAGGGTATAATCTTCCGTTTCTTCATCTTCAATCACCGTGTGGTACTGAATGGCAAACAGCTTATAAAAAGCCACTGTTTTTAACTTTTGCTGAAATAAACTGAATTGATAGGCTGCTGCCGAAATATTTTTTGCAATGGTATTGGGTTTGTAAAACGGTGTAAATTCGCGGTCGACCAAGGGATTCTCTCCTTGCCGACTGAAATAATGATAGCTGTTATTAAGCGAAACCGATTGCGCTGGACTAATAGCGTATCTGAGATTGACCGACGATTGGGTAACCCAGTCATCATAGGTTAGCAAAGTTTTGTAATAGCTGAACTCGCCGTGGTTGGCATCAATACGTTCGGTGGTTTCACCCAACCAGTTATATTCCACCGAAGCGGTGTCAATATTGGTTAACTGCCGATTTAGCAGCATGGCGTTAGCTGTTACATCCAGCCCTTCCGTAAACAGGTTTTGCTTCTTGTATTTGAATACAGGCATAACCAGTTGCTCTTCATCACGTACTTCACCAAACACTTTAGTCAGATTGTAGCCGTGCTGAATTTCATTATCGTTGGATGACAAGGTGATGCCCAGTGACAATTGATCGGCAAAAGCTTTGTCATTGATTCCCAGCTCAACGGTTCCGGCCTGCGACTGGTAAGCGTCATGGAAACGACGTACATCCAGCAATTCTGCCTTCCCGGTGGTATTGCCGGCACGGATCACCTCCATGTCATGCATCACATAGTTGTTGTCAGAATAGTTAAAAAACAGGCTGGCTCTTAAGAATATGTCTGACTTTGGAAAGTGAACACCACCGAGTAAGGATGCCCGATGGGTATTGAACGACCCGAAGCTGTATGACGCATTGAGATAATCCTTCACATTCTGTTGCGTGGTAATATTAACGGCTCCCCCCAGAGCATCGGACCCTAAATGAATGGGCACCACTCCCTTGTACACTTCAATACCGGAAATCATATTCACCGGGATATTGTTCAGCGAAAGGGATGATCCAAAATGATCCATGGGAATACCATCCAGGAAGAACTTGACTTGCTTACCAGTGAAGCCGTTCAGTGAAAAGCTCATACTACTTCCCAATCCTCCGGTTTCACGAATGCGCACTCCGGAAATTCGTCCCAGTACTTGATTCACATCCAGATTTTGTATCTTCAGTGGTTGGGCATCGATGGCGGCAATGGTAAACGCCTGTTCTCGCAGCAAGGTGGTTTTACTTTTACCTGAGACCATCACTTCGTTCAGGGCTACCTGGTCTTCGACAAGCTGCTCATTTACCGTATAGGTTTTTCCCGGTGAGAGGAATAATTCCACTTCCCTTGTTTCGTAGCCGATGGATTGAATAACCAGGGTAATCAGCCCACTTTGCTGCAACCGGAGAAAAAAATGCCCTTGCTCATCGGCAGCCGCTCCCTGCGACTGGGTTTTTACCACCACAGACGAATACGGCAAAGGTTCCCCCTGGCTGTCGGCAATGAAGCCCTGAATGATAGCTGGCTGGCTTTGTGCCCAAGCCATGCTGCTAATGAATAAAGCCAACAAGATTCCAATTAACTGAATTCCTCCTCTGATCATAGATGTCAAGTTGCTGATGAATTTTTCTAGGGTCAAAAATAGAGGTATCTGAGATGGTCGACAATCCCCAATAATTGGGATTTTATCGCGTGAGGATACAGGAATGTTAGGACAAACACACACTTACCACCTCATAATGAATTAATTATGCAGATAAAATACGAATAGGAAATGTGAGAAATCCATCTTGCAGAAGCGATTGCGATGCTGAAAGAGTATCCTTTACAACCGCTGATCATTATTTTTAAGGATTTCGATTGGCTTTATTGAATCGGTAAGATCCAAATGATTGGGGATAAAAGAAACTAGCGGGCCACTTGCCAGGAGCCGATCTCAACTCAAAGCAGCTACAAATCCCCGAACCCCCGACACAAAAAAAGCGCGGACTTTTCATCCGCGCTTTCTTAAAATCTCAGTTATATGAATCTATTCTTTCACCCCCGCTTTTTTCAGAATCATCTCCAGCGGGCAAAATTTGGTGAACGACGACTGAAACAGGTTTAGTCCCACAAAAGCCGCTAAAAATAGCCAGTTGATATCAACTGTGATGGCCAGAATTAAGCTCAGCGAAACCATAAAACCGGCAACAGCCCGTACTATTCGTTCTCTCATATCCGTTTCATTTTTAAAAATTATACAAACTTTTCCACTCCAACGATGTATGCATTCATCGGGCTCATTGCGTCAATACTGTGATTGAATTCATCAATCCGTTCCAACAGCCTATTCGCTTTGTCTTCGGCTAAAAAGGTAAACGAAACCATATAGTTGTATGGGTTTTTCCGGGAGCCAAACCAGTTTGCAAAATCAGTATTGCCATCGGCTTGCTCCATAAAACCTTCCACATCCATCTCGCTGTAAGCACTGATCTTTATCGATTTAAAAATCTGCTGCAATTCATGGTGGTAGGCCTTTACACATTGAATAATTACAAATTTCATCATACTTGTTTATTTTATTGGTTCGTTAGAAATTTCATCATCTGATTCGGTAACAACCTCTTCTTCCTCCACCGGATATTTCTTCTTCTCCGTCATGTAATAAATCAGCGGAACGATTACCAGTGTCAGCACAGTTGAAGCAATGGTTCCACCCATCAACGAAATGGCAAGTCCCTGAAAAATTGGGTCGAATAAAATAACAACAGCTCCAATCACAACCGTTCCGGCAGTTAACAGAATTGGTGTTGTTCGTACTGCTCCCGCCTCAAGCACTGCTTCTTTTAGCGGTACGCCATCACTAAGCCGCAGATTGATAAAGTCAATCAGCAAGATGGAGTTTCGAACCATAATTCCGGCTAAGGCAATCGCACCAATCATGGATGTTGCGGTAAAAAAAGCGCCCATCATCCAGTGGCCAATTAAAATTCCGACCAATGAAAGTGGTATCGCCACCATCATCACAAAAGGTACTTTGAAGTTCTGAAACCAACCAATGATCAGCATGTAAATAACCAGTAGTACCACGGCAAAGGCAGTTCCCAGATCGCGAAATACTTCGTAAGTAATTTGCCACTCACCATCCCATTTCAGGCTATAGTCGTCTTGTGTAAAAGGTTGCTGTGTAAATTCTTCATTCAGCGTGTAACCTTCCGGCAGTTGAATTTGATCCAAATGATCAGACATGTTCAGAATTCCATAAACCGGACTTTCCAATTCTCCGGCAATATCGGCCGTTACATAAACCACCCGCTTCTGATTTTTGCGATAAATACTTTTATCCTGTATCCCTTTTTCAATATCAACCACATCTCCCAGAGCAACCATTTGCCCGGTTTGGCTCATGATATTGACCTTTTTCAGATCCTCAATATTCGAACGCTCATTTTCTTTGAAGCGAAGGACAATACCAATTTGCTCATGCTCTTTTTCCTGATAAAGCTGTGTCACCTCATGACCACCTAAAGCCATTTGTAAACTATGAACCACTTGCCGGGTTGATAGTCCCATCAAAGCTGCTTTTTCTTTCTGTACATTGAATTTATATTCTTCCTGATCGCTCTCCATATGCCAATCGATATCAACCACATCGGCTGTTTGAGCAAATAAGTCTTTCACCTGGCTAGCGACATCCATTTGAGTATCATAATCAGGTCCGTACACTTCAGCAACCAATGTTGACATAACTGGAGGACCCGGTGGTACCTCAACAACTTTCACATTGGCATTAAACCTTTTCGCCAGCTTTTGAAGCTCTGGCCGCATGATCTTTGCGATATCATGACTCTGCAAATCGCGGTCTCCTTTATCGGTGAGATTTACTTGAATATCGGCAACGTTTGAACCACTGCGTAAGTCGTAATGACGAACCAAACCATTAAAGTTCATGGGAGAAGCTGTTCCCACATAAGTCTGGTAATCCACCACATTTTCCTGCTGTGCAATGTAGGCTGCCAATTCTTTAGCAACAGCAGCCGTGCGCTCAAGTGTAGTTCCTTCGGGCATATCAACAATTACCTGAAACTCGTTTTTATTATCAAATGGAAGCATTTTTACTGTCACCATTTCAAAATACACCAAGGTCATTGATCCCAGCAACAGCACCGTCACCCCAATGATAAATCCCCAGCGTTTAAAACCTGAGTTCAACATGGGTTTCATGGTTTTGCTATACATGCGATAGATTAGCGAATCTTCGAGCTTGAATTCCTTTTTATGGTCGCCTTCCTTTTCGTTAAATCGAAGTAAGCGATAGGCTAAAAATGGCGTAATCGTTAAAGCAACCAGCAAAGAGAAAATCATGGCAATGGATGCTCCGATGGGCATTGGGCTCATATAAGGTCCCATCAAACCTGAAACAAAAACCATCGGCAAAACCGCAGCAATTACTGTAAATGTGGCCAAAATAGTTGGATTTCCCACTTCATCGATCGATCGAATAGCCGCCTGAATAAAAGGCAGTTTCTTCATCTTAAAGTGTCGGTGCATATTTTCAGCAATAATAATGGAGTCGTCCACCACAATTCCGGTCACAAATACCAGCGCGAACAGTGTAATCCGGTTTAAGGTGTAATCCAGAAAGTAGTATGCAAACATGGTGAGTGCAAAGGTGATGGGTACTGAAAGAAAAACCACTAACCCACCGCGCCATCCCATGGCCAACATCACTACAAAGGTTACAGCAACAATGGCTCCCATCAGGTGCATCAGTAATTCCGACACCTTGTGCGAGGCTGTCTCTCCATAGTTTCGGGTTACATCTACATGCACATCCGATGGAATGAGTGTTTGCTCCAAGTGACTGATTTTCTCCAGGATCTGATCCGAGACTTTCATGGCATCGGCTCCGCGGCGCTTGGCTACAGAAATGGTTACGGCCGGATATTCACCTTGAAATGTTTCCTTTTGCTCATTAATCTTTCCATAACCAAAATTCACATATTGAATGGGTTCTTGTGGACCATCCAAAATTTCAGCAACCTGCTTCAGATACACCGGACTACCATTGTGAATGCCGACCACCAGGTTAGCAACATCATCCGAAGTTTTCAGAAATTCACCTGCTTCAACCAGGTATTCATTATCGTTATTATTGAATGATCCGGCGTTGAATTGCTCGTTGGCCAACTGAATTTTCTGCGCAATACTCAGGGCATCCACATGAAATCCGGCCATCTGTTCATTATTCAACACCACACGAATCTGGCGCGAACGACCTCCGATAACTTTGGTTTCCGAAACATCGTTCACCTGTTCAATCTCGTTGTTCACTTCCTGAGCAATTCGTTTCAATTCAAAATCGTTGTAGTTTTCGCTCCAAAAGGTCAGCCCCAACACCGGCACATCATCAATCGACCGTGTTTTCACTAAAGGCAAACTCGTTCCCTTAGGCATTTGGTCCATGTGTTTCATAATCTCGTTGTACATTTTTACCAACGAGCGCTCCACATCTTCACCTACGTAAAACTGAACAATTAACATGGCCTGACCCGGCATGGACGTGGAATATACATATTCAACGCCCGGAATATTAGCCACCACTTTTTCCAGTGGCTGCATCACGCGTGATTCAATTTCCTGAGGACTGGCTCCCGGATACCGAAAAAAGATATCCGCAATGGGAACATCAATCTGGGGTTCTTCCTCCCGGGGCGTTAAGTAAGAGCTGTAGATGCCGATTGCCAAAAATGCAACCATCAACAGCGGAGTCAGTTTTGAATTTATAAATAGTTTGGCGATACCGCCTGCAAATCCTGTCTTCATGTTTCTTCTGCTTATTTGTTTTCAACTAAGGCACCATCAAACAGTTTTCCGCTTGAAATCTGAATGTAGCTTTCCCCATCTGTCAGACCCGAAAGAATTTCAATTGAATTGTCATACGTTTTACCGGTTTTCACCCAACGCAGTAACGCATTGCCGTTTTGGCTAACGGCATACAAACCAACCAATTGACCTCTCTGCATCAAGGCCGTTTTCGGAACCATGATCAGTGGCCGGGTACCATGCTCGTACAACACCGTGGCATACATGCCTGAGTACAATTGCTCGTTATTGTCGGCCAACAGCACTTTGGCTTCAAACTGGTTACCAGTATTGGCCGATGATGGATTGATTTCGGCAATCACACCGTTCAGTGCCAGACCATCCGCTGCATTGAAATGCACTTTTACTGAATCGTTCAGAGCCAACCTGCCAATGTCTGACTCCGGAATACGAGCCAACACTTTCCATTGCGAAGGGTTTTCAATACTCAGTAAAGGCATTCCGGGGTTGGCCATGTCGCCTTCCTGTACAAATTTGCCGGTGATAATTCCACTGTATGGTGCACGAATCGACGCATATCTAAGCGATTCTTCTACTTCTTTTTCCAGCTGGTTAACGGCTTCCAAACGAGCTTTAGTCATTTGATAACGCGAACGCATGTCTTCAATTTCCTTGTCCGATGCACTTCCCGATTGATACAAAGCTTCAAAGCGATTCAAATCTTTTTCGGCACTTTCAAACGCGGTTTCGGCTTCAACTCTATTGGCTTCCACCTGAGCTTTTTTTGCCAGAATATCCTGGTTGCGAATTTGCAATAACAGATCGCCTTGCTTTACTTTTTGCCCGGGGCGAGCATAAATCCGGGTCACTTGACCCATCATTCTGGTACTTAAATTCGATTGCTTTTCAGCCGCCAGCTTTCCGGAAAAACTGTGTACTACCGGATAATCTTTTACCTTGGCAACAGCTATTTGAGCAGCTACTTTTGCTGGTTGCACGGCTTCTTGTTTATCGTTTTTGCCGCACGAGGAAATCAAAATCCCTAGTGCCAGAGCTATTATAAATGGGCTTGTTCTAACTAAATTTGTCTTCATCGTTATCTTGGCTTTATTCGTTAATCTCTTTTTCAAGCAATAATTCCAGTTCGAATACTGCTTGTTTATAATTGTAAATACGTTGGATATAATCCAGATTTTTCTTCGAAGCCAGCGCTTCGGCAATCAACAGGTCAGTGGTTTTCTCCAGTCCCTGCTCAAACCGGTCGGTGCGAATTCGAAGCGACTCTTCGGCTTGCTCCTTGGCTAGTTTACCCGACTGAATCTGTTGATAAGTTAATTCTAGTTTTCGTTTGGCTCTGTTTAATTGTATTTGGCTTTGAGACAGATAATCGTCGTAATTATAGCGGGCTTCATTGAGTTGCGCACTGGCTTTTTGTACGCTTCCCACATTTTTATACCCGCTGAATAAATCCCAGCTTAAACTGGCACCAACCATGTAGTTATTGGCCGACGTTCCCAGTATCTCTTTGTCGTTCCATTCGTAACTTCCAAAGGCATTTACCCGAGGAACAAATTTCATTTTTTCTGAACGAAGCATATTTTCAGTTGCTTCAATTTGCTTCTGCACAGCCTTAAGGTCCGACCGGTTTTCCAATTCTCCCGGATTGTAATTTACCGTGAATTGAGTTGGATCTTCCACCATTGAGTCGGTTGGTTCAATGCGGGAGTTTATGTCCAATCCCACCAGATGAGCCAAAAACTCGTTGGCTGATTGCAGTTGATTGTTGGCTTCGCGCAACTGGTTTTGGCGCTCTTCCATACGAACTGAGGCTTCCAGAACATCGGCATGTTTAACAAAGCCTTGTGCTTCATTGTCTTTGGTTAGCTTCAGTGCTTCCTTGGCTACGTTAACCGATTGTTGTAACACCTCAACGGCTGACTGTGCCAACTCCAGTTGGAAATAAGCTTTCTTGACTTCGTATTGAATTTGCTGACGCGTGCGCTCGGCCTGAAGCGATACTGCTTCGTATTGATTTTTAGCTGCCTTGCGGGCGTAAATACCATCCACGTTGAGGATGGGCTGCTGCAACTCAATTTTTGTACTATAATTCTCAATATCGTCTGGATCGTTCAACATAGCGGGGTTAAAATCAGACTGAGTGACCACCTCCTGCTTAAGCTTAAAGCCGAAAGCCGATAACGGATCGTTAGTTGACACTCCGGTATGACTAACCGATAAGCCGGGTAAAAACAACGAATTGGTCATTCGATAAGACCCGCGAGCTGCTTGCTGCCGGGCTTCTGAAACCTTTGCCGACCGATTGTTTTCTCCGGCCAGCTGCAAAGCCTCCTCCAAACTCAGCTGCTTCACCTGCCCCATTCCTATCAGAGAAATCGTAAAGCTTAATAGCAGTAAATAAATGTGTAATTGTTTTTGCATATCTATTCTTTCTGATTTGTTTTCTGGAAGCAAAAATAATGGTTTCACATTTATATATCTATATTTCTATATGTTTATATTTTTAAATGTTTGTTAATTGGATTTAAATGATTTTAAAGCGAGAATTAGCGGAGAATTAAAATAAGACTTAAACCTCTTATTTTCAGCATATAATAACAATAACAGCGCCTACAGAAGTATACAAGAAAGGAAATGTTAAGTTTATGTTACCCAAGATGATTTGCAAAAAATGATCGGAAAAAAGGCTCTTCCCAGTCGGGAAAAGCCTTCATCTATTATTTTTTAACTATTCTTCCAACTACTCAATATCCCGAACTCGCTTTTCCCAGTTCCAGGCAGACAGCAGCGTTTCTTCCAGCCCTTTTTCAGCTTTCCATCCAAGCTCTTCGTTGGCATAAGTAGTATCGGCCCAAATCTTTTCGATATCACCGGCACGGCGAGGTACAATTTTATAGTTCAGTTTTATGCCAGTCGCTTTTTCAAAACCATTGATAATTTCCAGCACCGAGTAGCCATTTCCTGTTCCAAGGTTAAAGACTTCGTAGCCGGCTTTATTCTTACTTTCAAGCAACCGTTTAATTGCAATAACGTGAGCTTTGGCCAAGTCTACTATATTAATGTAATCGCGAATGGCCGATCCATCAGGCGTGTCGTAATCATCGCCAAATACGCTGAGTTCTTCGCGCATTCCGGCAGCCGTTTGGGTAATGAAAGGCACCAAGTTTTGCGGCACTCCCAAAGGCAATTCACCAATCAGTGCTGTTGGATGCGCTCCAATTGGATTGAAATAACGCAAGGCAATTCCCGTAATTTCAGGATAAGCTTTAATGCTGTCTTGCAAAATATCTTCATTCACCCGTTTGGTATTTCCATAGGGTGATTCCGCATCTTTTCGAGGCGTATTTTCGGTTACCGGCAATTGATCCGGTTGCCCATAAACAGTACAGGAAGAAGAAAATACGATGTTGGCAATGTTGAACTTTCGCTGGCATTCCAAAATATTCATCAACGAAACCAAGTTGTTGCGGTAGTAATGCAAGGGCATCTGCACCGATTCGCCAACAGCCTTCGAAGCTGCAAAGTGAATAATGGCCGCAATATCCTGATTGCGGTTAAAAAAATCCTCGGTTTTGTTGTAGTCAGCCAAGCTAAATTGTTCGAAAGCCGGTTTCTTCCCCGATATCTTTTCGATGTTTTCCAGAACGTCGGCACTGGAGTTGGAAAGATCATCCACGATGATCACTTCATATCCTGCATTTTGCAGTTCAACAACCGTATGAGATCCGATATAGCCGGTTCCTCCGGTCACTAAAATTTTTTGAGTCATAGTAATTGATTGAGTATTTTCCCCAAAACTACAATTTTTTCAGCAGTGCATAATGGACCATCGAAGTACATCTTAATCTTCCACCCTTGAAAACTCCCGATAAATGTTGAAAACTTTGACTTGTTAACGTATTAATTTTTCTTTATTTTTGATGCAAACATTGAAATTCAGTGGAAATATTAAGCTACATCAAAGAACTTTTATTGTTGAATGACTGTGTGATCATTCCTGAGTTTGGAGGATTTGTAAGTAATTACAAACCGGCCACACATCAGAATGCACAGTTTGCACCTCCTACAAAAGCCATTAGCTTTAACGAAAAGCTGAAATTTAACGATGGCTTGCTGATTAATTATCTTGTTGAAAAAGAAGGCGACAACTATCTCGCAGCCAGTCGTAAAGTTGATCTGCTGGTTCAGGAAATGAACTACCGATTAACCGATGGTGAGACCATCAACATTGAAGGTATAGGCGAATTGGTATATGATGAAAATGAAAGCCTGGTATTTAATCCGGCGATTATTGAAAACCTGAACCTGGACGCCTATGGACTGGGAGCTTTTGAGTACGAAACACTGTACGCAAAAAACACCGTTCGCACTCCAATTTCGCAGGAACAACGCGATGCCGTTCAGGTACTTTTCCAAAAACGCACGCTGAAAAAGGTATTAGTGGCAATTCCATTGTTGTTTACCTTGGCACTCGTGCCGTTTCAAAACAATAACAGCAACCTGCAAAAGTCCGACATTACAAGTTTGACTGAGATGATGCCACGCCTGGAAGTAGTTCAGAAGATCGAGCCTCGTCCGGCTGTTGTTGAAGCTTCAGCTATGACTGAAAAACCAGCTCTTGATCATGCATACTACCTTATTGGTGGTAGTTTCAGAAGTGCAGCCAATGCTGCGAGGTTTGTACAACAAAAACAAGACGAAGGTTTTAACGCACGTAATATTGGTGTAATAAAAGGGTTGAACTACATTGCACTGGACAGCTTCGCCTCCATGCGAGAAGCGAAAACATTTCGAGCAAAACTAAGAACGGAATCGCCCGATTCGGGAGTATGGATTTACGTTAAAAGATAAATGAAAGCCCCTTTTTGAAGGGGTTTTTTTATGCTTAATTTTTCAGGAACACGGCTCTGAGAAAAACCTTAACTCTATATTGCTACCAACTTCAATGGTAAAATCTCCCGGTTCGATGGGAGTGTCGACTGGGCTGAAGAGATAACAGATATCTCCTACTTAATCGGGCTTAGTAGAATTTACGAAATCCAACCAATTTTTTCACTTCCTGCAAGGTAGTAACAGCTGATTCACGAGCCTTTTCTGCACCCATTTGAGCCACTTTAGCTAAGTAAGCATCATCTTCCAAAATGCTAACGATGCGCTCACGAATTGGGTTAGTGAATTTCACGATATCTTCAGCCAATTGCTTTTTCATATCGCCATAACGAATTTCACATTTGTTATAGGCGTCATCAAATTGAGCGACTACTTCCGGCTGCGAAACAATTTTCATGAGGGTAAACAGGTTCTGAATTGCCTCCGGTTTTTCAGCATTCACTTCTGCTGGTCCGGAATCAGTCACCGCACGCATCACCTTTTTGCGAATTTCCTTTTCCGTATCATACAAGTTAATCGCATTGCCCTCTGATTTTCCCATTTTCCCACTGCCATCCAATCCGGGAACTTTCACCAAATCAGCTCCATCAAAAGTAAAGGGCTTTGGAATCGGGAATACATCCGACTTGTACATCCGGTTGAATCGCTTGGCAAACTTTCGAGCCATTTCCAGATTTTGCTCCTGGTCTTTCCCAACCGGAACAAAGTGCGCTTTATGAATAATAATATCCGAAGCCATTAACACCGGATAGGTCAACAAACCGGCGTTCACATTCTCAGGCTGTTGGCGGGCTTTATCTTTAAATGAAGTAGTACGTTCCAATTCCCCCAAATAGGCATTCATATTCAAGATGGTATATAACTCTGAAATCTCCGGCACATCACTTTGAATAAAAATCGTTGATTTTTCAGGGTCAATACCACAAGCCAAATACTCGGCTAGCACTTGTTTAACCCCAGCCTGAAGGTTCTCAGGCGTAGGATGCGTTGTTAGCGAGTGAATATCGGCAATAAAAAAGTAACAGTTGTAATCTTCCTGCATACGCAAAAAGTTTTGTACTGCTCCAAAATAGTTTCCTAAGTGTAAAAATCCTGTTGGCCTAATGCCACTTACAACGGTCGGTTTATTCATTGGGTAAATCTTCTATGAAAATGAGCTGCAAAAATACGCTGATTCCTTGAAACACAAAAATTTATTTTAGACCTGAAGAATTTATCCATAAATATTGGACGTTCATTTCCTGACTAATTGAAAAAGAAATGGTAATCAATCATTCATTTTTACAGAAAATCATAAAAATATTGAGAAAACTATGCACTTAGCAATCGTAATCAAGAATCACTATAAAATATTGCCTCCTTGTTTTCGGCTCTTGAAAACTAAAAAATAATAATTAGTTTTAGGCACGCAAAATGAAGATATGCATACAATTCCACAATTTGGTAAAGAATGGCATCAGCGTAACGTGAAAATGGAAGCACGTGAGCAAAATAATATTGTACGACCATATTAATGGTTGGGGAAGGGGTTTGCTGTTTACACAGCAGGCCCCTTTTCTATTTTTTAAAAACACTAAATAAAACGATAAAATCATGACCAGACAAAAGAAGATCTTTTTGGATGAGGCTGATATGCCCAAACAATGGTACAACCTAGCTCCCGACTTACCAACGCCATTAAACCCGCCACTAGGTCCGGATGGAAATCCAGTAAGTCCGGATATGCTTGCACCTGTTTTCCCAATGAACCTGATTGAGCAGGAAGTGAGCCAGGAGCGTTGGATCGACATCCCGGAAGAAATTCGTCAGCATCTTTTTCGCTGGCGTCCCAGTCCATTGATTCGTGCTTACGAATTAGAAGAAGCTTTGGGAACTCCAGCTAAAATCTACTACAAAAACGAGGGTGTTTCGCCTGCAGGAAGCCATAAGCCAAACACAGCCATTCCGCAAGCCTGGTACAACAAGCAGTTTGGTATTAAAAAATTAACCACTGAAACAGGTGCCGGACAATGGGGATCAGCCTTGTCGTTTGCCTGCTCGGTTATTGGCGGAATAGAATGCAAGGTATTTATGGTTCGGGTAAGTTTCGACCAAAAGCCTTTTCGCAAAATGATGATGAATACCTGGGGCGGACAATGTGTGGCCAGCCCAAGTATGGAAACCAAGGCTGGACGTGATATATTGGCTCAATATCCGGACACTCCGGGCTCACTGGGTATTGCCATTTCGGAAGCTGTTGAAGCCGCCGTGGGCGACTCGACCGGACAAACCCGCTACGCATTGGGATCGGTATTGAACCACGTGATGTTGCACCAAACCATTATTGGTTTAGAAGCTAAAAAACAGCTGGCTAAAGTGGGAATCAATAAACCTGATGTTGTGATCGGTTGTTGCGGAGGCGGCAGTAACTTTGCCGGACTTTCATTCCCGTTCATCTACGACAAAATTAATGGAGCCGACATCCAGATCATTGGAGCTGAGCCATTTTCGTGTCCTACTTTGACCAAAGCTCCTTTTATTTACGACAATGGTGATGTGGCACAAATGACCCCGCTCATGGCGATGCACAGTTTGGGACATAACTTTGTTCCTGCACCAATTCATGCTGGTGGTTTGCGTTACCATGGAATGTCTCCTTTAGTAAGTGCCGCTTTACGCGACAACCTGATGGAAGCTCAAGCCATTCACCAAAGTGAGTGTTTCGAAGCAGGCTTATTATTCTCAAAAACAGAAGGCATCATTCCAGCACCAGAAACAACACATGCCATAGCTGCCACTATTCGCGAAGCCAAAAAAGCTAAAGAAGAAGGCAAAGAAAAGACCATTCTTTTCAACTTTAGTGGTCATGGCTTAATGGACTTAGTTGGTTACGACAAATACCTGAACGGAGAATTACACGACTACGAATACCCAGATGCAGAAATTGCACTAAATCTGGAAAAACTGAAGGGATATCCACTTCCAAAGTAGAAGATAAACTTATCTTAATTACTATAATCAAGTCCTGCCATTTTGGTGGGACTTTTTTGTAACTTTGCCGGAAATTCAATTTAACATGGAATCAACTCGTCAACAAAAAATAAGCAGACTGCTGCAAAAGGAGTTAGCAGACATTTTTCTGAAGGAAAGCCGCAACCTATTTATGGGCAAAATGATCAGCGTAACTACGGTACGCGTAAGCCCTGACCTTGGTCTTGCCAAATCGTATATCAGCATTTTTCCAACAGAAAATCGCAAAGAAGTTTTAAAGCAAATCAGAATTGCGAATCCAAAAATTCGAGGCTTACTTGGACGCAAAGTTGGTAAACAATTACGTGTGATTCCGGAGTTGGAATTTTACATCGACGACAGTTTGGATTACATTGATAATATCGACCGCCTTTTAAATAAGTAAACATGCAGTACGACCCAATTAAGCGCTCGCTAGGCAAGGTTTTTAACCAAAACCCATTTCTTCGGAAAATCTTTTATCAATTACTCGATTGGCTACTGCTGCGTTCCTGGCATATTCGCAAGGAGTTGCGGGTTTTAAGAAAACAGGGAATGGCTAGTCCAACAATTTTAGATGCCGGTTCAGGATTCGGACAATACACTTATCGTATGTCGAAGCTTTTTCCGGGTTCTAAAATTACAGCTGCCGATATTAAACCCGAACAAATTGAAGACTGCAACCAGTTTTTCAAACAAATAGGGAAAGAAGAGCAGGTTAAATTTCAATATGCTGATTTGACGAAATATACCAACAAAGAAGCGTACGATTTAGTGATTTCCATTGACGTAATGGAACATATTGAAGAGGACACCAAGGTATTTGAAAACTTTTGCCAGTCAATGAGGAAAGGCAGTGTTCTGTTAATTTCAACCCCTTCAGACCAGGGAGGATCAGATTCGCACCACGACCATGAAGAAGAAGGCGTACACGGCTTTATTGATGAGCATGTTCGCGACGGATACAATATCAATGAGATAGAAGACAAACTAAAGAATGCCGGGTTTAGCAAAGTCGAAGCCCGCTATTCGTATGGAGCTCCCGGAAAAATTTCCTGGAAACTGTCGATGAAATATCCCATTTTGCTATTGGGTGTCAGTAAATTGTTTTTCATTTTGCTTCCATTCTACTACTTAGTTGTATTTCCGCTTTCACTTGTGCTGAATTATTTAGATGTCAGCAATACGCATAAAACCGGAACCGGACTGATTGTTAAAGCCTACAAATAATTGAAGCTTGCCTTTTACATAGCACGCCGTTATCTGATATCAAAGAAGTCGGCCAATATTGTTAACCTGATTTCTGCGATTTCAATGGTTGGTGTCGCTGTTGGAACCACCGCCTTAATTGTTGTCCTATCAGCTTTTAACGGGATCGACAGCTTTATAGGAGGCATGCTCTCCAACTTTGATCCTGACATTAAAATTACCGCTGCAAAAGGCAAGAGCTTTACTTTGGAAGATGCTGATTTCGAATCAGTCAAAAACCTGAAAGGAGTGGTTGATTATGCTGAGGTGGTTGAAGAAAATGCACTTCTTCGTTACGAAGATCGGCAGAAATATGCCGTTGTTAAAGGTGTTCCGAACGACTACGTTAACTTTTCAGGATTGGATTCTGTTTTACTGGAAGGCGACTTCTTTTTAAAAAAAGGTTCGCAAAGCTATGCCCTTATAGGCGAAGGTGTGCGGCATGACCTTTCGATCGGATTATCCTTCATCAGTCCTATTCATGTGTATGTTCCGCGCAAAGATTTTAAAAATCTGATAAATCTGGAGCAAGCACTCAATCATGATTATATTTTTACCGCCGGTGTTTTCTCTGTTGAGCAGGAAATCGACAGCAAGTACATTTTGGTTCCCATTGATTTTGCCCGCTCCTTGTTTGAAATGGAAGGGCGAATTTCTTCACTCGAATTGAAGCTCGATAATCAGGCGGACATCGACCGGGCAAAGTCAGCTTCGAAACAACTATTGGGTGATGACTTTGTGGTGCAAGATCGCTTTGAACAGCACGAATTCCTATACCGGGTAATGCAATCAGAAAAATGGTCAAGTTTTCTGATCTTGAGTTTTATTTTAGTTATCGCTTCTTTCAACCTGCTGGGCTCACTAACCATGATTATTATTGACAAAAAAAACGATATCAAAATACTGGAAAGCATGGGAGCCAACAGAAAACTGATTCGGCAGATTTTTCTGTTCGAAGGATGGTTGGTTTCGTTTTCAGGCGCTATTTTAGGAGTGCTGTCAGGAATTGCTCTGGTTTGGGCGCAAACAGAATTCGAGCTATTAAAACTTCCGGGCAATGGCTCTTTTGCATTATCGGCTTACCCTGTAAATTTGCAATTCTTCGACGTTTTAGCTACTTTCCTAATCGTATTAAGTATCGGATTTTTTGCTGCCTGGTATCCGGTCAAAAACCTATCTTCAAGATTGGATTAGCTCACTGGGATCTTCAGCAAACATTTATTTATTCTAAATTTAACGTTAAATATTTGTTAATCACACATCATTCGACTTAACTTTGTCTTAACAAACGAAAAGAGTACTAATAACAATAAAGAAAGGAGCCCCAATGAAACGATTCAGCTTAATTATCAGCTTATTAATGTTTTTTGCTTTATATACCAGCTCACAAAACATCAACGAAATTAATGGTGTCTATTATGCCGATTCAACACCATACACCGGCCAGTACACGACTTATTTCGAAAATGGGAACACAAATGTACAAATGACCCTGAAGGATGGATTAAAAGATGGTGAAGTAAAAATCTATTTCGAAAATGGTAAACTAAACGAAATTAGGAATTATAAGAATGGTAAAATGGATGGAACATGGATCACTTATAACGACGAAGCCCAAAAAATTGCATTAGCAAATTACAAAGAAGGTGTTAAAAATGGTAAATGGTTAATTTGGAACGACAATGGCAAACTGATTTATGAAATGATGTATGCCGAAGGAAATAAAGTCGGAACCTGGAAAAAGTACGATGAAGTTGGTGAGTTAATCAGTGAGCGTACATTCTAAATTGAGTTAATAAACAAAAAAGACCAGCATCGATTTTGGATGCTGGTCTTTTTTGCTTCGTGTTGCGACGATACTATCTTTTCATAATACCGTAACACAATATTTTTAAAATATTGTCGACTCCTTTTTCTAAATTTACTGCGCCATAATTTCCGGCGGACATTGGCATTTCCAATCCTTTAATAGCAGTCGTAATTCCAATGGCAGCCAAGGTAAAGTCATAAATCTCAAACTCGTTTTTACGAACCCCCTCAATCAAAATACGTTTGATCATTCGGATTTCTTCCTGATCGTATTTGTCTTTGATATTGTCAATAAATTCGATGGCTGTCACATCGTTTTCCAGCGCATGATAAAAATTAGCCAACCCACGATAGGTCGTCAGCTTTGTTAAAATGTATTCTCTGAGTTTTTCTACCGGATCTGTGTTTCGGAGTACTACTTTTTCAAGCTCACGTTTTAACACGTCAACTTCTTTCATGATAACTGCCTGAAACAGATCCTCTTTACTTTCAAAATAATAATATAAAGAGCTCTTTCCTTTTCGAACGGCATTAGCGATGTCATCCAGAGTCGTTTTCTTATAACCATATTTACTGAAGATATCCTGAGCTATCTTTAAGATATTTTCCCGGTTGGCATCTCTTTTATTCACCCCGTTTTGCAGATTCATCACCATCGCTTATTGATTTTTTTTGAGTGCTTAAAGATATTCAATTTTTCGAATAAAACGGCCTTGTTTTTTACAAGAAACAGACATCACTCCTCAATAAGCTTAAAATCAAGCTGCTTTCTCTCAAGGTTTGCTCTCGAAATTTCGACTTTCACATTTTCACCCAACTGATACTTTTTATTTCCGTGCTTACCAACCAAGCAATAATTTTTCTCATCAAAGATGTAAAAGTCATCATCCAGCTCCCGAATTGGAACCATGCCTTCGCACTTATTCTCCAGCTCTACATAAATTCCCCAATCAGTGATACCCGAAATTACTCCGGGAAAAACTTCGCCAATCTTATCCTTCATAAACTCAACCTGCTTATACTTAATTGACGAGCGCTCGGCCTGGGACGCACGAGATTCCATTTCGCTGGAATGCTGGCACATATCTTCGTATTTCTGTGCGTTTGCCGATCGCCCTCCCTCCAAATAGCGCTCCAATAAGCGATGCACCATAATGTCGGGATAACGACGAATAGGCGACGTAAAGTGCGAGTAATATTCGAAACCAAGCCCATAGTGCCCAATGTTGCGGGTCGAATACTCAGCTTTTGCCATTGACCGAATCGCAAGCGTTTCAATCACATTTTGCTCATTTTTTCCCTTGACGCTCTCCATCAGGCTATTCATCGATTTTGAAATAGCTCGCGAACTGGTGGTTTGAATACCATAACCAAACTTCTTGATAAAGTGATTGAAGTTTTCCAGCTTTTCGGGATCCGGCTTATCGTGAATTCGATACACAAAAGTTTTCGCCTGCTTTTTGTTTTTTTCTCTTCCAATAAATTCTGCTACCTTCTTATTTGCCAGCAGCATAAACTCTTCAATCAGCTTATTACTTTCTTTCGATTCTTTAAAGAATACAGAAAGCGGCTTACCGGTTTCTTCTTCAATTTTGAATTTCACTTCAATCCGATCAAATGCCAGCGAACCTTCTTTGAATCGCCTGTTTCGTAATTTGACAGCCAAGTCCTGCAAGGTCAATACTTCATTTTTTAGGTCGCCTTTTTCGGTTTCAATAATCTCCTGAGCCTCCTCGTATGTAAACCGGCGATTAGAATGGATCACTGTTCGTCCAAACCATTCGTTGCTGACATCAGCATTATCGTCCATCTGAAAAACAGCCGAATAGCATAATTTATCTTCGTTTGGGCGCAACGAGCACACTCCATTTGATAGTCGTTCCGGTAACATGGGAACCACCCGGTCAACCAAATAAACCGAGGTAGCTCTTGAAAAAGCCTCGTCATCCAATATCGTATTCGGACGAACGTAGTGACTCACGTCGGCAATATGTATACCAACTTCCCATAGCCCGTTATCCAGTTTGCGAATCGATAAGGCATCATCAAAGTCCTTGGCATCCTCCGGATCAATTGTAAATGTAGTTACCTCCCGCATATCCCGACGATTTTTGATCTCCTCTTTCGGAATCTCAAGTGGAATTTTCTCCGCTGCACTCAATACGTTTTCCGGGAACCGAAGTGGAAGATCATACTCAGCTAAAATAGCGTGCATCTCGGTCTCATTAATTCCCGAATCGCCTAAAACTTCAATGATTTCGCCAAAGGGGTTTTTTGCTTTCTGCGGCCATTCGGTAATTTTGCCAACTGCTTTTTGCCCGTCTTTAGCTCCATTCAGTTTTTCGGCCGGAATAAAAAGGTCGAACCCGACTTTACCAACCGGAACCAAAAAGGCAAAATTACGAGAGCGTTCAACGGTACCTACAAAAGTGGTTTTGGCGCGTTCAACAATCTCCGAAACTTCTCCTTCTATTTGATGTTTCTTCCGTCGGGCATACAGATAAACGCGAACTTTATCGCCTCCCATGGCATGGTTCAAATTTCCTTGAGACACCAATATGGGCTGGTCTACTTCTTCGCTCACAACATAAGCAAATCCTTGACGCTGCATCTCCACGCGTCCGAGAACATATCCGCCACGCGACTTTAACTTAAACTTACCTCGTTGTATCTGTTCTAATTTTTCATCTTCAGTCAATTCATCCAGAACAACATTGATAAGCTTTCTGGTTTCCATATCTTTCACCCCAAGAAGGCTACCTAACTGTTTGTAGTTGTATGTTTTTTGAGTGTCGCCATAAAATATTTCCAGGATGGAAGTTTTTAGCTGCCGCTTATTGAAGTTCGAAAGTTTCTTCGTCTTATCTTTCTTGTTTTTCTTTTTAGCCATTCTTAATAAAATATTTTTTTGAAGTTAGCCTATTCATTAATAATAAAAAAGAGGAACGCATTAATTCGCAATCCTCTTAATATTATTTTATTGTATTCTAATTTTACTTCGACTCATACATTGATTTTATCGGATAAACTTCAAGTTTTTCAACAAAAAGTTCACCTCCTGTATTATATAAAACAAGATCCCGGGCATCTGGTTCAGCCGTGTAGCAAGAACTTAAAACAGCCTTGCCCCCATTCCCAAACAACTCAATGGAAGTGCGGTCAAGCAACACCTCAAGTTCAATTTTTCCATCTTCGGGTGCTAATTTAGCTCCTTTACCCTGACATGATAAAATCCCCTTTGTTACATCGTAACGGATTTCAACACCCACGGCTTTTTTCGAATTTCGTACGACAAAACCAAAACTACTCGCTGATTTCAAATCGAAAGTTCCTTGAATATGAAGACAATCGCCTTTTACCTTTTTAGTTAAGTTCTTGCCTAATCCCGGGATAAGATTCTTCTCCTCCCAGGTATCTCCTTTTTCATGAAGCAATTCCAGTTCATTTACAGGTTTGCGCATCAGATAAACGCCATCAAGGTATTTTTTTAAGCCCAACTCACACGGAAAGCTTAATTGCCCTTCAAAGGGCATCTCTGGATACTCTCCACCTTCCATAAAAGCTAATTGAAAAATTCGGTCATCTCCGTCTGAACCGTTTTGGAAGGTAATCGGTCCCTGATAGTTCTTACCAAAATCTCCTTGCGCTTTGGCTGTTTCAGGTTCAAACTTCTTACCATCAAAACTCCCTATGGTGTAGGAGCCATCACCTTCAAAAGCTACCCATCGGGTATCATCATCTCTTCGGTTAACCTTTAACTTAACCATGTCGACACAAGTACCAGGTCCGGCAAAGTGGCTTTCAAAATTCCAGTCAATCAGGTTTTCTGATGAATAATACGAAACCCCCTGCGAGCTTAAATCCCGGCCGGGCACCCGATAAACTATTAAAATATATTTCTTGCTATCTGCATCCCAAAAAACTTTCGGATCATCAATTAAATCATCTTCAGCAACTGATAGATCAATTTTGCCAGGGTATTGCGTCCAGTTTTGGCCTTCATCAACGCTATATAAAATAATTAGTTCTGACCTTCCGTTTAAACAAAAAAGAAGTAACGAGGATGTTTCACCGCCATTTTGCAAATTTAGCAGATTCTGGTCGTCCACAAGAACTGATCCTACAGCGACCAATTCGTCTTTTTCGTCATCCGGGGCAGGAAGTAAAATAGCAGGCTGATGCTGCCAATGGACCAAATCAGTTCCAACAGCATGATTGCACAATACCTGACGATTTTGCAATCCTTTTAGCTCTTGAGGATAAAAAAGATGGTATTTCCCATTTAAAAAGACGATTCCGTTGGGCTTACTTAACAAACTTTCGGCAGGAGTATAGTGAAATTGCGGTCGATAAACCTCATCAATCAATTGGTTTTGCGCACTTAAAATCGGACTTAAAACAACTAAACTAAATAAGATGAACAGGTTATAAAAACTTTTCATGCCTTGTTTGTTAAAATATATAGATAACACAAATTAACAAAAATCAGACAAGAATTCTTTTAATTTTGAAGAGAATATTGACGCCATTATCCATGAAACAAATAACGCTGACATTAATTCTTTTAACGACTACTTTTTCGTCTTTTGCGCAAAAAGAGTGGCAAAAAAAAGGTGTGAAATTTCCGGCTCCGATTTGCTACGGCTCCGAGGAGGTGCATCAAAGCTTTGTTGATGCTCCCGACCAATATTTAAAACGATTGAAATCGACCCATCAAAAAAAATCTTCAATCATTGTTGATTATATTGGATTTAGTGCAGCCCCACAAGCAGCCTTTCAATATGCAGTTGAAATTTGGGAACACCTGGTCGCTTCTCCTGTACCGATATACCTAACTGCCCGCTGGACTGCGCTCGATGAAGGAGTCTTGGGAAGCTGTGGCCCCTATATCTTTTTTGAAAATTTTGACTCTGCTCCCTACAAAGACCGCTATTACCCCGTAGCTTTGGTTGAAAAACTAGAGGGTGAAGAAATTACGGATGAAAGTGTTCCAGACATGATTGCTCAGTTTAACAGCGACAATGACTCTTGGTATTTTGGTACTGATGGCAATACTCCGAGAGGAGAATATGACTTCGTATCGGTGGTTTTGCACGAAATAGGGCACGGTTTGGGGTTTACAGGTTTTTTCTACGAACAAGGTGGTTTAGGGACTTATGGCGATGTGCTCCCTTATCCCGGGATTTTTGATGAATTTGTCATTAATGGTTCCGGACAACAATTGATTGACACGAGTGAATTTGCCAATCCATCGGCTGCATTGTATGAGCAAATGCGCTCAAATAATTTATATTTTAAAAGTCAAACGGTGAAATCAAACAATCCTTCTGATTCCTATCCGCGCTTGTATGCGCCATCCAGCTTTGATGAAGGATCCAGTATTTACCATTTGAATGAATTCACCTATAACGTTGGAGATACAAACTCTCTGATGACTCCATTCTTCGATAAGGCTGAAGCGATTCATGATCCGGGCCCGCTAATGTTGGCAATATTTTCGGATATGGGCTGGGATTATACATCCATCATTCATTCTCCAATACCCGACACGGAAACGGCAACGATTATCCCCATAGAAGCAACCATTGAAACTGATTCCGAAATCGATAGTACTTCTGTAGCAATGGTCATTTCCGCCGATTCATTTTTAACTTCTGATACGATAGACCTTGTCTACTCCGCAGATCAAGATCATTTTGTTGCCAACCTCATTCCACAGCTTGCCGAAACCTATCAGTATTACCTGATGGTAAATGATTCAAGTGGAAAAACATTCTATCTTCCTAGTCAAGCTCCAGCAGAATATTTCGAATTTACAATTGGCCCCGACCTGATAAAACCCGAACTAACTCACGATCCGGTAAGTTCAATGCTAGAGTCAGATCTTAACGTTGAGGTAGCCGCTGAAGCAACTGATAACATTGGTATTTCAAGTGTTGTTATGCAATATAACATCAACGAAGGAAGCCCCGAAACCTTGATTCTTGAAGATCAGGGTGAGAACCTTTATAAAAGCACACTTCGTGTTACCGGATTGACAGACGGGGACTCGATTCGTTACCAAATTATTGCCACCGACAGCGGTTCGAACAACAACCGTACAATTTTACCTGCCGAAAATGAATATTACACCATTTATATCGATGGACTACACGACCCCGTAAAAACCTATACGAACGATTTCAACAGCGATTCACGAGATTTTATCTCCTCCGACTTTTATATCGGTATAGAAGATCTATTTGACGATGGAGCTTTACAAAGCCCGCACCCATACCCAAGCCCTGATGAAGACGATACGGAATACAATTTTACAGCGCTTCTAAAATACCCGATCATCATTGATGATCGAGCCATGATTTCTTTTAACGAAGTTGTTCTGGTTGAACCCGCCGAAAAGGGCAGTGAATTCGGAGATTCCGATTTTTGGGATTATGTAATCGTTGAAGGCTCCAAAACAGGCAACAGCAACTGGCAGCCTCTAATAGATGGGTATGACTCGCGGGCAAACGCCACCTGGGAGATGAACTACAATACCAATCAGGTTGGAAACAATTCAGCTGCGCGAGGGAAAGCGACCTATTACATCAACCGTGAATTTAAGATGACCGAAAATGGTAATTTCGCTGAAGGGGATACCCTCTTTGTCCGGTTTCGGTTATTCTCTGATCCTTATGCGCACGGCTGGGGATGGGCAATTGATGATTTAAGAATTCAGGATCCGCCAACTGCAAATGGTGAACTTACTTTTTCATCGGGAGAAGTCATGATTTACCCCAATCCTGTAACCAGCAAACTATACATTAACGGCAGTTTCAAATCGAAAGCTGGTCAGCTTAAAATAGCTGTTTTCAATAGCTATGGACAACAAATACGCTTGAATGAGATTACCCAGGCTTCGAATCAACTTCACCAAACAATTGATGTTGAGAACTTAAAGAAAGGATTGTATCTGTTGTCATTCCAATTTGAGAACGGGCAGATAATCACAAAAAAGTTTGTCAAACGATAATTAGACGTTTTTATTTAGACAAAATATAAACTATCAACTAATTCATTTGGTGAATTTTACCTTCACAAAAAACAAAGCAAAACGAAAAATAACAATCGCTTAAGTTTTGATTTTAAAAGAAATGGCTATATTTGCTTCCGAATTAACACAGCGCACCATGATTTTTAGCAATTCTTTTTATTACTGGTTTTATTATTTCGGTTCAAACAACGGGGTCGAACAGTAGTGTATTGCTTTAAATTCAAAAATATATTACAGAAGGGTCCCGAGAAATCGGGATCTTTTTTTTTACACTAAATCGAATGTATTTGAAGACAGGAGATTTAGATAAACGAATCGATAGAAAAATGAATATAACAGTTATTGGATTGGGATTGATTGGGGGCTCGATGGCTAAAGACCTGCGGAAAAGTGGTTTTGCCACCTCAATTATTGGCGTAGACTCGAACAGGAAACATGCTGAAAAAGCCAAGGAAATTGGCCTGGTCGATGAAATTCTGACAATGCCAAAGGCTTTTGAAAAAGCTGATCTGGTTATTATTGCCATTCCGGTTGATAAAATAAAGGTCGTGCTTCCACAAGTACTGGATCAGGTTTCCGATAGCACAACTGTTACCGACATGGGCTCTACAAAAAAAGAATTGTGCCGTGTGGTAGAGAACCATCAAAAACGTAGAAACTACGTGGCAGCCCACCCCATGTCGGGAACCGAAAACTCCGGGCCTGAAGCTGCTTTGGAAGGTCTCTTCAATAACAAAATAACGATTATCTGCGATCATGAAAAAAGCGGACCACAGCACCTGGCACTAATGGAGAAGATGTTTCAAACGCTGGGAATGGACATTGCTTACATGTCGGCTGACGAACAAGACCACAGCACCGCATTTATTTCGCACCTACCACATGCCGCCGCATACGCACTGGCCAACGCTGTTCAGGATAAGGAAAAGCGATCGATCATATTTGATTTGGCAAGTGGTGGTTTCCGCTCCACTGTTCGACTGGCAAAAAGTACCCCTTCAATGTGGGGACCAATCTTTCAGCAAAATAAAGGTTACGTTGTTGAATCGCTTGAAGTTTACATCAAGCACCTGAACGAATTTAAAGACAGTATTGAACAAGACGAAGACAGAATGTACGAGCTCATGAAAAATGCCAACAACATTCGCTCGATATTGGGTGGAGACAGCCCTTCATTAATAAAAAACGAAGAAAAGATTATTAAATTTTACACAAAATAAGATGGGAATAGAATTAGACATCAGACCAATGAAAGATTGGTTACCACAGCTGGATAATCCGCTGTTAATCTCAGGTCCTTGCAGTTTAGAATCTGAAGAGCAAACCATGGAAACTGCTCGCCAGTTAAAAAAAGACAAACGCGTTTTTGTCTTTCGTGGTGGCGTATGGAAACCACGTACTCGCCCGGGCAGTTTTGAAGGCGTTGGATCTATTGGTTTGAAATGGCTTCAGCAAGTAAAAAAAGAAACCGGACTTCCGGTGGGAACTGAAGTTGCCAACGCACAACACACGGAAGAAGCTCTGAACGCCGGACTGGATGTTCTTTGGATTGGAGCCAGATCAACCGCCAGCCCTTTTGTTGTGCAAGAGATTGCTGATGTTGTGAAAGGAACTGATGCCGTTGTGATGGTAAAAAACCCGGTTAACCCCGATGTACAACTTTGGATGGGTGCGCTGGAACGTTTGAACCAGGCTGGGATAAAAAACCTGGTAGGAATTCACCGCGGATTCACCCCTTTCCGGGAAACAAAATACCGCAATTACCCCAACTGGAAAACCTTTATAGAATTGCGTCGATTATTGCCCAATCTACCCGTAATTTGCGACCCGAGTCACATTGCCGGGAAACGTGAATACCTGTTGGAAGTATCTCAAAAAGCATTCGACATGGGCATGGAAGGACTAATGCTTGAATCGCATCGTGATCCTTCGTGCGCATTAAGCGATAAAGATCAACAAGTGACACCAGAGGAGCTCGGAAAGATTCTGGATAAATTGGTGATCCGCCAGTCGACTTCAGCAAATAAGCAATTTGAAAATCAGTTGGAATTACTTCGTAACCGCATTGATGCATTGGATTCGGAGTTGATGGAGACTCTGTCCTCGCGAATGGAAATCGTCCGTGAAATTGGTCGGTACAAAAGAGACAATAATGTTACCGCTCTTCAGATGAGTCGGTGGACTGAGTTGATGAATAAGCGTATTACTACTGGAGAACAGTTAAATTTGAACAAGACGTTTGTGCAAATTCTCTTCCAATTGATCCACGAAGATTCGGTAAGAATGCAGACTGAAATAATGGATCAAGAGTAGACTGAGATTATTTATTGTTACATAGAGGGGATTGCCACTGGCAGTCCCTTTTTTAGTGCAAAAGTTCACCTAACTTTCCGAGTGCCTTTTGCATGCTTTTCTCAATTAGCTGGTAGTCTTTCTCTTCTCTTGCAGTATAAATAAACATTAAAGCTACTTGTTTGCCTGGAGGAATTACCTCATAAAAACCAGGCTTATTTAATCGATAAGCTTCGCGCATCCGACGTTTCAATAAGTTTCGTTGAACGGCGTGCTTAAAATTCCTTTTTGAGACTGTAAAACCAACCTGCGCCGGGTGATTCTCCCAAAGTGATGTTTCAAGGTAAACAACTTTCAATGGAAAGCAGAAAAACGACTCTCCTAAATCGAAGAGTTTCCCGATCAGTTTGGTACTGCATAGCCGTTCTTGTTTTGTCAACTTGAGGTTGTTCATTTTGATATCGAAAATACAATAAAAAAAGGGGAAACAACTTCCCCTTTTCCTTATTGAATATGTTGAGTATTTTCTACTTCGACTTGTTATGTTTTTTAATAAACTGCTCTAAAGCCATCGTCATCGAAGGAGCCTGTGCTGTTGGCGCTTGAATATCCAAACGCAAGCCGGCCTCTTGCACCGCTTTTGCAGTTGTTGGTCCAAATGAAGCAATCATCGTGGTGTTTTGCTCAAAATCGGGGAAATTCTGAATCAGCGACTTGATTCCCGAGGGACTAAAGAAAACCAAGATGTCATAATTAACATCCTTCAAATCAGACAAATTACTTGTAATTGTCTTATACAAAATTGCTTTCGTATAGTCGTATCCGCCTTTATCAAGTAACTCAGGAATTTCTTGTTTGTGGATATGAGAAAGAGGAACCAGGAATTTTTCTCCCTTATGTTTTTTCATAACCTCCATCAAGTCGTCGAAACGACCATTTCCGTAAAAGATTTTACGTTTTCTGTAAACGATGTACTTTTGCAGATAGTAAGCAGTAGCTTCTGAAATGCAGAAGTATTTCATGGAGTCGGGCACAGTAACCCTTGTTTCCTCACAAATTCTAAAAAAATGATCAATAGCAGTGCGACTTGTAAAAATCACAGCTGAATGATCAAGAATCTGAATTCTTGTTTGACGAAATTCTTTTGAAGAAACTGCTTCTACCTGAATGAATGGTCTGAAGTCGACCTGTACGTTCGTTTTTTCAGCCAAGTCAAAATATGGTGATTTTGCAGATTCAGGTTTTGGCTGCGAAACTAATATTTTCTTGATTTTCAAGTTGTAAAACTTTTAAATTATTTAATCCCGTTTTTAACCAATACCATGTTATAGATAAAAATCAACGGTAAAATTTCAAGGGTACAAAGGTACAAAATCAAATAAAAAATAGAAAAATGTTTTGTCATTAATATTTTTGCCCCACGAATTATGAGTAACAAATAAAAAAAAGCCACCACAAAAAGTCCTGCATATACCATCAACCGAGGGTTTTGTAATGCCCCAAATGCGATGACAAGTGTTACCGGAATTAGAAATAATCCTAAAATACGGTTGTGCAAATGCATATTATACAGAAATTCAGCTGTTTCAGCAGTACTTCCGGCAACAATCCCAGCGAAGGAATAAGCCACCCGTTTCAAGATATAATAGCCAATAACCAGCCCCAAAATAATTAAATAAGTAACAATGCTTGATTGATTGAAAGACACGTGAAATAAATCGAAAAACTGGTAAACAAAAACACCAAACGTAAAGTAAAAAATCAAATCAAGTCGAAAAGAAGCATGTGTCAGACTAAGTGTTCGTTCCCGAAACAAGCGTGCCGAAGTCGGATAATTGATGATGGAATGAAACAATTGATTCAGGTATTTATTAAAAAACAACCGCACAGTGGCCAGTAAAACAAAAATCAAGATAAAAATCCCAATCAACCAATCTGGTCGTTCACGCTCAAAAGACTTTTCAGGTAAAACAATACCGGGCTTCGAGTCCTTTTCTGTAAAAACCTTGACTTGTCCCGATTGGATTGGTTGAACTGAATCCAACTTGCGGCTATTGTTTCGGGGAAGTTTTGAGCTGACCGATTGTGAATTTTGATTGACCCTTGTATTGGATGGAGCGCTAATGCCCGGGATTTCCACGGTCGTTGAATCTACAGTTTCAATAGGCTGCTGCTCTATCAACGTTCTTACTGTGTTAATCGTGTTTGCTCCAACTGCCTGGTCAAGCTGTTTTAATATCGTATCGTTTTGTTGCGTGCGTTGTAACATTCCGGGCAGTTGTAAAATTTCACACAAAAATAAGGATTTCCAAGGTTAAATTGACTGGCTTGCTACCTTTGTATTTAAATTAGTTATAAACAACCTATGTCCGAACAGGATTCTTTCTACTTAGCTCCATTACAGGGATTCACCGATTTTGTTTATCGCCGCTGTTATCACGAAGTTTTCGGTTCCATTGATGAATACTACATCCCATATATTGCCATTGGGCCGGGACAAAAAATAAGAAACAGCCAATACCGCGATGTTTTGCCCGAGAATAATGAAAATGTACCTGTAGTTCCTCAAATACTTTGTGCCAATGTTGGTGAACTCAAGGTATTGGCTGACGAACTCAAGCAAATGGCTTATACAACAATCAACTTGAACCTGGGATGCCCCTATCCCATGGCAACTAAGCGTGGCCGCGGAACTGCTCTGTTGGAAAATCCCGATCAACTTAAACAAGTATTGGATTACCTCTTTGCTGAATATGATTTCAAGGTATCGGTGAAATTTCGGGCAGGCTTAACTGATGAAAGCACGATTGTTAATCAGTTCGAACTTTTACAGGCCTATCCCTTCGAGAAGCTGATCTTTCATCCGCGTACAGCAAAGCAACTATACAAAGGTGCTGCCAACCGCCCACTTTTTGCCGAATTAGCTGCCAAATCAAAAAGTCCGTTGGTTTACAATGGCGATATCCAATCCATTGATGACTTGAACGAAATAAGACAACAGGTTCCCAACCAAAGCGAATGGATGATTGGCCGCGGCATTTTAAACGACCCGTTTTTACCCGCCAAACTAAAAGGTGAGCTTCACTCGGATGAGGTAAAACTTGAAAAGCTGATCGCTTTTCACAACGAGATCCTGAAAAACTATCAGGCTATTTGGACGGACGAGGGAATTGTGATTCATCGCATGATTCAGTTTTGGAGCTACTTCCAACAGTCGTTCATGCAAGGCAAAAAAGCCTATAAAGTGGCCAAGAAAGCCCGAAATTTAGATAGTTATCAATCCGGAATTGATAGCTTTTGGGCAAATGCTAAGCTTGAGTAGGTCCCAATAGAGTAGAGCCTGACAGCCCACCCGATAATTAATGCACGTAAATGTACAAATTATGAGCCGACTATCTTTCAACCAGGGCTCAAAGCTGGGCACTACGTGCCGCTTAAAGCCCTATTTATTACCATGTGTTATTTTTGAGTTATTAACTTATTAATCAAAGTAACTGTTTTTGCTTCTGATGGTCTTGGTGCATTCTTACTGTATACTTTACCATTCTTATCGATTAATGCGTAATTTGGAAAAGTTGAGAATTGAAATTGTCGTTGAAAAAATTCCAATTGCTTATGGTTAAGTAGGTAATGTTGTCCTGCTAACTGATATTTCTGAATTACATTTTCATAAGCAGTTTGCCTTGAACGACAACAGAAGTATACAAATGCGACATCCTTCTCATCAAAATTATTATGCAATTTTTCAACATTAGGAAACTCGGCAATACATCCGCTACACCATGTTCCCCAAAAATCGATATAAATCACCTTACCTTTATTTTTCATCAAAACTTCGTTCAATAAACTGTCTCCAGATTCTAATACATTATTCCTTAATTCAGAAACAGGCATCTCCAAATTATCACGTTCGAGTATTGATAAGCGTTCAATGTTTAGCAAAGAAGTTAAGAATTGTTTTATATATCTGTCGGTAATTTTTTCGCTAACTAATTCGAAGTAAGCGTCCATTGAGTTTGCAGACAACTCTTCTTCCTTTTCTAAAACTGAACTATTAATATTGGCAGCAATCAATAAATCTCTCCAAATACCTTCACGCAATCCCCATTTATTGTCAATGCGTTTAGTAAGAATTTCCTTTTTCACTTGGTCTTCCGCTTTCTCACTAGAAATGACTTTAATGGGTAAACTAGGTTCAACATAGCTCGAATAATAATTGAGGAATAATCTATACCATGAAGTTGAAAATGCTTTTTCATTAAAGGCTGCTGAGTCGGTTAAAAAAGAAAAATACCTAGCTTTTATATCAGGATTCTCAATTGCTTTTCCCACAGTGAAAATTCGATAATAAGAATAATAGGTGGCTGAACATCGTAAATAATTGATGATTATTTGATTTGAAAGTCCGTTTTCAATCTTGTTGTAAATACTTTTTTGAAGACTTTTTTCAAAATCGAGACAAATTTCCTTTAACTCATCGTGGGGTTTATCTTTTGAAAAGCTTCCATCAAATTTATAAATCTCCTTGGTGAGCCAACGATCATATTTTTGAAATTCTTTTTGAAAACCACCTTGTTTTTCACCGTATGAAGATGCGTTAATATCGGTTAAAGAGCCAACCTTACTAATTTTGCAATTAATTGTTAGCGTATCACTCGGAAAAATATATAAATCAATAGAACCATCGCAATATTTAATTGTGGTGTTAATTGAGTTCCTCAATGGAATGTCAAACTTGAACTTCCCATTTTCATCAATTTCTGTTAAATACAAAAGTTGTCTGTTAACTGATATTTCATCAAGCACAAGTTTAATTGTCTTAGATCCATCAGCAAATTCTTGCATATTTTCAATCTGTCCAACTATAACAGATCGGCTTTCAACTTCGGGATAAAAAACTCCGGTTTTATATGATTCCGTTTTCTTTTCTTCCTTCACTTTTTCGTGAGAACATGAAAACAATGTGATAAAAAAAATCATTAAATAAATTTGTCTCATAGTTATTTGGTGTCTTTGTTTTAATGCATGGTAACGGTGGCGGTATGGTTAGTAAGGGATTGCGGGCTGCTTTCCTGTCAGATTGCAGGTGAAATTTGCGCGGGAAACTGCGCCACGCAAACCACTGAAACCCTTATTAGCTATACCGCGTGTTGAACTAAATCCGCCATTCGGCGGACAGCCGGAACCAAAGTTATTGATTATTGGTAAATTGGGCCCATGTTTCACATTTAAATATCAACATCATGAAAAAAAAGAAATGAACCTACCTTAGTTGAGAAAGCAATCCAGACTATTGATGGATTTGAGAAAGTGTACAAGCTGTTGCAGCAGCAGGTCATCCTTCGTGGACAAAGCCGCAGTACCCTGGAGAATTACATCCGG